>NZ_JALSLB010000042.1 GCF_026988555.1 Thermococcus sp.
AGAGCGCGTGGAGGAAAATGGAGTTCGCTGGAGCAGGGGACGACGTTAAGGAGCCGGAATGGATTTTTGCGCCGGCCTATGCGAGGAGTGTGTAGATTGTCAGCCCGGAAATCATCAGAATCGGTCATGCACTTGCAGATAGACCAATTCCAAAGCTTGCAGTTGCTCAAAAGAACATGGAGAACCTGGCAAAGTCATCAAATCCGAAGGTCCTTCCTCCCCTCAGCTATATGTATTCCGGCAGGATTGGCCATGCAAGGGATGTCTGAAGCAACCATCGACCAAAATTACTATAGGACTTCTTAATATCCGCCAGAACCCTTTAAAAGCCTTATCCTGAGTCAGTGTCAGAGGTGAGGGAAATGGTGAATGGGATTAGACAGCCCATCATAGCGGTTCTCGGTCACGTTGACCACGGCAAGACGACGCTCCTTGACCGAATAAGAAAAACAAACGTCGCCGGCAAAGAAGCCGGCGGGATAACCCAGCATATAGGCGCGACGGAGGTTCCCATCGAGACCATCAGGGGGCTTGCAGGGCCACTCATCAAGCTTTGGAAGGGCGAGATAAAACTCCCCGGCCTGCTCTTCATCGACACCCCTGGCCACGAGGCCTTCACCAGTCTGCGCGCGAGGGGAGGGAGCCTTGCTGACCTGGCGGTTCTCATCGTGGACATCAACGAGGGCTTCCAGCCCCAGACGATAGAGAGCATCGAGATACTCAGGAAGAACCGGACTCCATTCATCGTCGCCGCCAACAAGATAGACAGGATAAAGGGCTGGAAGGTAGAGGGGGACGAACCTTTCCTCGTAAACATAAAGAAACAGGACCAGAGGGCCGTTCAGGAGCTCGAAACCAAGCTCTGGGAGCTGATAGGTAAGTTCTACGAGATGGGCTTCAACGCTAACCGTTTCGACCGTGTCCAGGACTTCACCCGCGAGCTGGCGATAGTCCCGATTTCGGCCAAGTACGGTATAGGTGTCCCTGAGCTCCTTGTCCTTATCGCCGGCCTGAGCCAGAAGTACCTGGAGGAGAAGCTCAAGATTGAAGTTGAAGGTCCGGCGCGCGGCACTATACTTGAGATACGGGAGGAGGTCGGCCTGGGAACCACGCTTGACGTCATCATATACGACGGGACGCTTAGAAAGGACGACACGATAGTGGTTGGTGGCAAGGATAAGGCGATAGTCACTAAAATCCGCGCGCTCCTCAAGCCCAAACCCCTCGACGAGATACGCGATCCAAGGTTCCGCTTCGACCAGGTTGACGAGGTTGTCGCCGCCGCGGGTATAAAGATAGCCGCTCCAGGCCTTGAGGAAGCGTTAGCCGGCTCGCCGGTTATAGCGGCACGCTCGGAGGAAGAAGTTGAGAGGGCCAGAGAGGAAATCTTGAGCCAGATACAGAGCGTCGTCATAAGCACCGGCAAGGTCGGTGTCATAGTCAAGGCCGACACCCTTGGCTCGCTGGAAGCTTTGAGCAAAGAACTGGGGGAGACGGGGATTCCGATAAGGAAGGCGGACGTTGGCAACATCAGCAAGACCGACGTTATGGAGGCGCTAAGCGTTAAGGAAGAGGAAGAGAAGTACGGCGTCGTCCTTGGCTTCAACGTCAAAGTGAACGAAGACGCTGAGGAAGTTGCGAAGGCCAAAGGAGTGCCCATCTTCACCGGCAACATCATCTACAAGCTCATCGAGGACTATGGGGCCTGGGTCAAGGCCGAGGAGGAGAAGAGAAAGCGCGAACTCCTCAAGAACGTCACCTTCCCCGGGGTGATAAGGCTCTATCCGGACGAGCGCTACGTCTTCAGGAGGAGCAAGCCGGCCATAGTTGGTGTTGAGGTCGTTGAGGGAAGGATAAGGCCTGGTGTGGTTCTGATAAAGCAGAACGGAGAGAAGGTCGGCGTCATCAAGTCCATCAAGAACAAGAACGACTTCGTCCAGGAGGCCAAGAAGGGCGACGCTGTCGCAATAGCCATCGAAGGGGCAATCGTCGGCAGGCACATACACCCCGGCGAGACGCTCTACGTTGACCTGAGCAAGAACGACGTTATAATCCTCGCCAAGCAGCTCAAGAACGAGCTTGACGACAGCGATATAAAGGCCCTCAAGATGACGGCGAAGGTGAAGGTCCAGAGGGACCCGTTCTGGAAGGCGGTTTAATTTTTCCCTATTCTTTGTTGTAATGAATGTAGGGCTTTTGGGGATAGGTAAAAGAAGAAAAATCACCCAACCGAGAAGGCTATCGTGACTTCGCTCTTACCTCCGGTGACGCCGTTGACCCTGAACGTTCCGCTCCAGCTTTTGTGAGGCACCCCGTAGTTGTAGTCCCAGTCAAGGTAGTCATCGTCGAGCAGAATCGTCACGCCGAATCCCCCCATCGGGTCGTCGTTGCCCCTCTGAACCTCCTTTAACCCCTCTTCGGTGAGATTGTAGAGCATGAAGTATCCGGAGTCCCCGGTTATGCCTGAGTAGAGGTGTATCTCCCACCGCCGACCCCATTCGTAACCCTCGTCAATCCTGATAACCGTCGGGGGGTACACGTAGGTCTTGCCGTTGAAGAAGTCGATGAACTTCTCCATGTGGATGTACCTCCCTAGGGCACTCTCGTTAACGAAGCGGATCGTGAATGTCACATCCTTCCCGGGGTTCTGGGATGATGTCAGGGCGCTCACGTAGGTGATGACGTCGTTGTCCCACGGGGGTTCTACCTTTGAGGCTACCGGACCGGCGTAGACGAGACTCACGTTGAGCCTCAGGTTCTCAGGCAGAGAAAAGCCAGGGTCGGCCCCTGTTTTCACTTCAATCCCTTCACTACATCCACTATCCTCGTCCACATCCCACTCGCAGACCGTGTTTCCGTCCTCGTCCTGCTTGGGTTCCGGGGCAGGCGTCCCAGTGGAGGTTTCCGTGTTTGTTTCTGTGGTTGAGGGGGTGCTGGGCCCCGTAACACAGCCGCTTATGAGGACCATCCCATAAGCATAATTGCGAGGATTAATTCCTTTCCCATCTCAGTTGCCCTCCTGTCCAAGCCACGGCGAATAGACTCCATGACCTGAACTTCTTTAAGTTATGTTGCAATCTTACTTAAATTTTGTCAATGGAGAATAGAGATACATCAATTTTTTCTCACCAGTTTTACAACCGCCTCAACGTGGGGCGTGTGGGGGAACATGTCCACCAGCCGGGTGTCCTCTATCCTGTATGCCCTCTTCAAGTAGTTCTTGTAGTCGAGCTGAAATGCCTTTGGGTTGCAGGAGACGTAAATGACCTGTTCAACGCTGCTCTTCACCAGGGATTCAGCCGTTTCCCGTAGTCCTTTCCGCGGAGGGTCAGCTATCACAGTATCGTAATCGCCTAGGGGTGTCTCCTCCACCCTACCAACGCTGAACTTGACATTTACACCATTAATCTCGGCGTTTTCTCTGGCCATCTCGACCGCGAAGGGGTTCAGCTCGACACCTGCAACGGTAAAGCCCCTCTTAGCCAGCCAGACGCCGAAGGTCCCGACGCCGGAGTAGAGGTCGAGGACTTTTTCACCATCGGTGAGGCCCTCAACCGCCCTGAGGAGCAATTCTAAGGCGTAGCTGTTGGTCTGGAAGAAGCTGTTGGGGTGAATGAGGTATGTAACGTCCCCGATCCTCTCACGTATGAAAGGTTCGCCGTCTAGAAGCTCCGGCTCTCCTCTCGGGTCGTCTCTCTCGTCCCCCTTGAGGCTCCAGTAGAGGGAATCCACGAAGGAGAAGTAGTCTTGGAATGCTTCCAGAATCTCATCTGGAGGGTTAACGTGGGCGATTAAGTTCACCATTACCTCTCCCGTGAACTTTCCCTCTCTGACCTGCAGGTAGTGGACGTCGCCGGCTTTCCGCTTTAAGTTCCAGGGCTTAAGCCCCATCTCGGAGAGAAAATCTCTGAGGGCACGGAGATATTCAGGCGTTCTCTTTGAGAAGACCGGGCATTCCGAAAGGTTCACCACCCCCGACGGGCTTCCGTACCCCTTCAGGCCAATTCTTGAAGTGGTTACAATGAAGTTGCTCACGTTTCTGAAGTCCCAGATTTGGGGCGAGCCCTCGATCTCCGCCTCTATCCCGGTAATCCCCTCGAAGAGCTCCGCTTTAAACCTCAACTGCTCTTTATACTTCAACCCCTGCCAGAGGCAACCGCCGCAGGTTCCGAAGTGGGGGCATTTTGGCCTCCCCCTGAGCGGCGATGGCTCGAGGATCTCAAAATCCTCTGCAAGAAGTCTGCCGAATCGCCTTTTGGTTCTTCTAACTCCCACCTCGTCGCCGGGATACGAGAACGGGACATAGATCCGCCTGCCGCCCGTTTCCAGTATTCCCAGGCCGTCGTCGCTTAAGGCATTTACCCTTCCTCTGGCGTGCATGTCCCCATCTCGCCGGCAGGGTTTTTATAACCAGCGCCAATTCTTTAGATGGTGGTGATAACGTGAAGCCGAAGGTTTTTATCACGCGTGCTATTCCAGAAAACGGCATCCAGACCCTGAGGGAGCACTTTGAGGTTGAGGTCTGGGAGGATGAGCACGAGATTCAAAGGGAAGCCCTGCTCGAAAAGGTTCGCGACGTTGATGCACTTGTTACCATGTTGAGTGAGAGGATTGATAAAGAAGTCTTCGACAGCGCGCCAAGATTGAGAATAGTAGCCAACTACGCAGTCGGCTACGACAACATAGACGTTGGGGAAGCAACGCGGAGGGGAATTTACGTCACAAACACCCCCAAAGTTCTCACGGACGCCACCGCTGACTTCGCCTGGACCCTCCTTCTAGCCACCGCAAGGAGGCTCATTGAGGCGGACAGATTTACCCGCTCCGGAGAGTGGAAGAGGAAAGGAATAGCCTGGCACCCGCTCATGTTCTTGGGTCATGATGTCTATGGGAAGACCCTCGGAATCGTCGGCTTCGGAAGGATAGGCCAGGCGGTGGCAAAAAGAGCCAGTGGCTTTGGAATGAGAATCCTCTACAATTCACGCACGAGGAAGGCCGAGGCTGAGAAAGAGCTCGTGGCTGAGTTCAAACCGCTGGACGAGCTCCTCGGGGAGAGCGACTTCGTGGTTCTGGCCGTCCCGCTGACGAAGGAGACATACCACATGATAGGCGAGCGAGAGCTTAAGCTCATGAAGAACACGGCGATACTAATCAACATCGCAAGGGGAAAGGTGGTTGACACAGGAGCACTAGTTAAGGCCCTCCGGGAGGGCTGGATTGCCGGTGCCGGCCTGGACGTCTACGAGGAGGAGCCGTACTATCACGAGGAGCTATTCAGTCTCGACAACGTGGTTCTGGCCCCGCACATAGGGAGCGCGACCCACGGTGCAAGGGAGGGAATGGCTGAGCTCGTGGCGAGGAACCTCATAGCCTTCAAGAACGGCCAAATCCCCCCGACGCTCGTGAATAGGGAAGTGGCGAATGTCAGGAAGCCGGGATTTGAGTGAGCCCATCCGGCGATGATGAGCACTGGTCTCCCCGGCTGACGGTGATGAGCTGGACCCGTGCCTGAGCCCCTTTCCTTTACTCTTTTTTGGAGAGAACTTCCCTAACCATCGCCCTGAACCTCTTCGCGTCTTTGCACATGTCCGAGTTGTTGAAGAAGACGAGGCTCTCCGAGCGGTTCCGGCCAGGAACCCTTTCCCTCACCTTTCCCAGCTCCTCGTCGCTGTAGGAGTGGCGGTAGATTATCCTCCCGTTCTCGTAGCGCCCGTGGAGGCGGTAGTAGCTGACCTCGCCGAGGTGAAGCGGAATCCTCACGAGCGGATCGGTCACGTCTATGACATCAAAAGCTCTCACGAAGCGTTTTACTCCATCTTCACTCCAGCCCCTCAGCTCCACCGCTATCTCAAAGCCTCCCCGCTCTATCGTTTCAAAAAACCTCTCGGCGCTGGTAAAACTCTCCTCGCTCTCCCTGAAGCTTTTGGGTAGCTGAATCAGTATAAACCTCGCACCGAGCGTTTTCGCTTCTTGCAGGGTTATCCTCCAGAAGTTAAGCACCTCGCTGTTCAACCTTAACAGGCCTACATTCTTCCCTGGCTTTACGTTGCTCCTGCGCCACGTCGGGTTGTTAGACGGGTGGGTAACTCCTTGAAATGCCTTGATGGCAAAGGTAAAGCCCTCCGGAGCTTCTCTCCGCCAGCGTTCGAGCGTCTTCTCCTGAAGTATCCGGTAGAAGGTCTGCTGCACCTCTATAGCGTCGAAGTCGCGGTAGTAATTCGAATGGCTCTCGCAGAAGCCGCATGTCCCGACGTTAATCACCCATACCACCGCTGGTCGTTTCTTCCAAAAGCCTAAATACTTTCGGGGTTAATTCCAATCCATGAGGCCACCCGCAAAAATCCTCTTAGTTACCGGGAAACTCGCCGAACCCCTCGTGAGGAAGTACGGTGAAGGCTGCGACGTCTTCGTTACGCCGGTGAGCGTTGCCGCCTTCCTGACGCCCGAGATGGTAGTTCACTACCTGAAAAAGGCCGGAATCAAAAACGGGGACTACGACATAATCCTCATCCCCGGGCTCGTCCGCGGTTCCACCGGACTTATTGAGGACGAACTCGGAATCCCTGCCTTCAAAGGGCCGAGGAACGCGATGGACATCCCTCAAACGCTTAAAGCCCTGGGTGAGGGTTTCAGGCTCAGCAAAGAAAAACCGGCGGACGAGCTCTTCTCCTTCGATGCCCTAAAGCGCGTCGAGGACATCAGAAATAAGACTAGAAACAGGCGCTATATCGAGAAGGCCTTCAAGAAGCCGTGGAACGTCCTCATCGGCAACCTCCCCGCGGGGAGGGACTTTCCGGCGAGGATTTTAGGGGAAGTTGTCGATGCCCCGAGACTCGGGGTTGAAAAGACCGTCGAGAGGGCCCTATACTACCTCCGGGAGGGGGCCGATATAATCGACATCGGCATGGTGACTGGAGAGACCAACCTCGATTTTATCGAGCTGATTCCCGAAATCCGCGAGAGGCTTGGGGAGAAGGGCTTTGAAGTCCCTATAAGCTTTGACTCCCTCAACACCGCTGAAATCGAGAAGGCGCTCGAATACGCCGATCTCTTCCTCAGCGTTGACGGGGGGAACCTTGAGGAGCTCGTAACGGAGAAACCCGTTGTTTTAATCCCGACCAATCAGGGGAGGGGCTTTTTCCCTACCAGGCCGTCCGAGAGGGTTGAATTCCTAGAAAACCTCAAGAAGCAGGCCCTTGATTTGGGTTATAAAACTGTAATACCTGACCTGATTTTGGAGCACGTCCCCCACTTAGCGCGCTCCCTTACTGCCTTCCAACTCTACCGCGGGAGGAATCCGGACGACGTTCTTTTGGCCGGGGTCGGCAACGTTGTCGAACTCTACGATGCTGACAGCGTCGGGATGAACGCCCTGCTGGCGGGAATCGCGAAGGAACTTTCAATAAACCTCCTCCTCACGACCGAGACGAGCGCCAAAGCCAGGGGCTCCATAAGGGAGCTCAGGCGGGCGATAGACATGAACCTCTTTGAGATGCCAAAGGATTTGGGCTTCGACCTGCTCCTCTTAAAGGAAAAGAGGCCTGCTGACTGGCGATTTGAACCCACGGGGGAAGTCATCAAGGCAAGGGAAAGGCCGGTTCAGCTTGAGCCTATCTACTTCCGGATCTGGGTTGAAGGAGGAAAAATCTGGGTCAACGCTCACCGCGGGACAGAGGCCGTTCTCACGATAGTCGGCGAGGAGCCGAACGCGATAATCGACACGATTCTGGAGCACTTTGAGATAAGCCCAAGGCACACCTTCTACCTCGGCAGGGAGATTGAGAGGGCCAAAACGGCGCTGAAGCTGAGGAGGAGCTACGTCCAGGAGGTTGAAGTATTCCAGGATTTTTATGAAGGTTGAGAATTACTGGAGGTTTTGCATTTTTGGTCTTCTGAAGAGTTCATCCAGCTCGGCCCTCTTTGCCCTTATCTCCTCGTAAAGCCTGGCCACGTTTTCTTCGTCCATGTACTTTGTTTTGAGGGTCATCAGCATGCCTTCGAGGAACCCGAGGACTGAGAGCCTAACGTAGTCCCTTCCTTTCTTCGTTTTGAGACCTTCGTTGAGCATTACAAA
The DNA here is from genome assembly GCF_026988555.1 of Thermococcus sp. NCBI lineage: Archaea > Methanobacteriati > Methanobacteriota > Thermococci > Thermococcales > Thermococcaceae > Thermococcus > Thermococcus sp. The sequence goes on from NZ_JALSLB010000042.1 coordinate 8,075, forward strand.
GGAGTCCAGCCTCACTATCAGGGCCTTTTCGCCCAGTTCCTCCAAGAGTACCCGCGTTTTCTCAACCTCCTCCATTTTCATCCCCCCACTTCCAGACCGAAGAACTCAACGGCGTTTTTCTCTGTTATCCTCTCAACCTCCTCAAACTCAATCCCCTGGAGCCTCGCTATCCACTCGACTGCAACCTTCACATTGCACGGGACGTTGCGATGTCCCTTAAAGGGGCTCATGTAGGGGCTGTCGGTCTCAACTAGGAGGTAATCGACATCGATTACTCCAGCGACGGCCTTTACCTCCGGAATGAAGACCACACCCGTGTTTATCCCTATGACGTGGCTGTTCTCTACTATCTCCCCCGCCAGCTCAACGCTCCCGGCGAAGGAGTGGAAGTACGCCCTAACGCCCGCGCGCTGAACTATCTCAAAGGCCTCCCTTTCGGCCTCGCGGGCGTGTATCACCACGGGAAGCCCCAGTTCGAGGGCCAGCTCAAGGAAGTGCCTGAATATCGCCCTCTGGTTCTCCCTCTGAGTTTCGTTTTCCGCGTAGTGGTAGTCGAGTCCTATCTCCCCTATCGCCACTATCTCGTCCCTGTGGGCCAGGATGAACTCCTCTACTTTTTTCACTTTCTCCCAGTTGCCGCGCCGCGCCTCGTTCGGGTGGTACCCCAGGGTAGGGGCGATGAAACCGAAGTACGGCTTCAGCATCTCCCAACTCCTCCAGACGTGGGCTTTCCGGTACTCGGTGATTGAGTCCACAACGGCCGTCAGCTCCTCCCTGCACTCCTCTATCATACGCGGTGCGTCTTTCTTGTAGAACTCGAAGTGGGCGTGTGCGTCAATCACTCTCTCCCCTCCTGTCCTTTCTGGTCTCCCATATTACCTTCCCATCTTTTCTGACGACCTTCAAAATCCGATGGTACGGTATCTGGGCCTCTCCGACGAAGAAGTAGCCGTGACCGAGCTCTATCATCCCGACGGGGATTTTCTTGACATCGCCGTAGGCTCCGCGGTGCTCTATGATGACGTAATAATCACCCTCGTCCTCCCTCGGATCGTACTTAAGCTTCGCTAGAACCTCCTTCACTGAACCCTTCCGCATCAAAGCCACCCCAGGATTTCGTCGATGTTCTTCTTCCAATCTTTGATGGCCCAACCGTGCCCCGGAAGGCCGAAGTCAACATCGTAATCCCTGAGCCTCTCGAGGCTCTCCTGGAGTTTCCATCCGTTTCCGGTCGGCAAATCCGTCCTGCCAACGGTTCCCTTGAACACTGTATCCCCTGTGAACATGATCCGGGTTTCACCATCGTCGAGGTGGAGGCACGAGCTTCCCGCGGTGTGGCCGGGTGTGTGGATCAACTCAAGCTCCAGGGAGCCGACTTTGAGCGCATCGCCCTCCCCTAGGTGGAGATCAACCCTCTGCGGTTCGAACCTCCTCCCGTAGGAATAGGCCAGAATCACGTAGTCGTCTCCCCTCTCCAGCGTTTTTGCCGTGGTTTCATAGGCGGCGAAGAGAACCTTGATCCCCTTCCTTTCAAGCCATTCCTTCAGCACCCCGTTTCCGCCGACGTGGTCGAAGTGCTCGTGGGTGTTGAATATCGTGACCTTCTCAACACCGTTGAGGTAACCTTCCCTCTCCCAGATTTCAGTGTAAACGTGCCAGTTAACGCCGGTGCCGGTGTCCACTACGAGGGCCTCCCTCCCGTCTCTCACCAGGTAGACGTTCGAGTCCCAGCCTATGCCTCGGAGCATGACCGTGTGTGGCGGAATCTCAACGGGCACCAGCTCCCTCGGGAACTCCTCGATGGAGCTTATCCTCACGCTTTCACCACGTTAAATTGGCGGCTGGGTTTATAAGGCTCACCTTCAATTGATACTAGGTGACCTCAATGAAAACCGAGCGCGCGAAGGAGATACTCCTTCAGCTTCTGAAGGTACCATCCCCCTCTGGAGAGGAAGACAGAATCATGCTCCACATCATGGAGTTTCTCCACAGGCTGAACTACGACGTCCACATCGAGAGCGACGGTGAGATAATAGATCTGGTTGTGAACCCTGAGGCAGACCTCTTCTACGAGGTTCACATCGACACGATACCGATTCGCGCGGAGCCCTTCCTGAGGGGCAACATCGTCTACGGAACCGGCGCGAGCGACATCAAGGGCGGTGCCGCTGCCATACTCCTCATGCTCGAGAACCTGCGCAGGGAGGGAAAAGACCTCAACGTCGGCATCGTCTTCGTCAGCGACGAGGAGCTGGGGGGCAGAGGCTCAGCCCTCTTCATGGAGCGCTATAAACCCAAGATGGCCGTTGTCCTTGAGCCGACCGATTTAGAAGTCCACATCGCGCACGCCGGCAACATCGAGGCCTACTTTGAGGTGGACGGCAAAGAGGCCCACGGAGCGTGTCCCGAGAGCGGGGTTAACGCCATCGAGGAGACCTACAAGATGCTGGAGGGGATGAAGAAGCTTGAGCCATTCAAGGCCAAGGGCAAGTACTTTGACCCACATATCGGAATCCAGGAGCTCGTCTGCGAGAACCCGGTCTATCTAATCCCCGCGCTCTGCAAGGGCCGGCTTGAGGCGAGACTTTTGCCAGACCAAGAAGTCGAGGGGGTACTCGACCTGCTCGACCCGATATTCGACGAGTACACCCTGAAGTACGAGTACACCGAGATATGGGACGGCTACGAGCTCGAACCGGACGAAGAGATAGTCCAGCTGGCGAAGAAGGCAATGGAAGCTACCGACATAGACGAGTTCGGTGGAATGAGGAGCTGGACGGACGCGATAAACTTCATGTACAACGGCACTAAGACGATAGTCTTCGGCCCCGGGAACCTCGACATCTCTCACACCAAGAATGAGCACATCGACGTGAGGGACGTTGTAACTGCCAGCGAGTTTTTGAAGGCGTTGAACGAGATTTACGGGAGGGATGGATGAGCTTTTTCTTTCTCCTTTGAACAAATCTTTTAAGCAGGGGCCCCACCAGTAACTGGTGGGTCATTCCTCTCCCTCTTTCTTCTCCTTCCTGTCCACCCAGAACCTCCTCGTCCTTATGAACTGCCTCTCCCGCTCCATGAGGGCTACGAGCAAAGCCTCCCCCCTGTATTGAGCTAAAAGCCTCGCCGCCGTGTCGGGCCCCGTCCCGTAGCTCGCCAGCGCCAGAACGGCCTCAAATCCGTAGGAATCCACCAGATCAGCGGATTTCAACAGCTTCCTGTAGGCTCTCTCCTCCTTTCTCTCCAGCGGCCTCCCGTGGCGGACCTTATCGAGAACGGGTAAAAACTCCTCGGCATCGATGGGGTGGGCAACGGCCAGCATCTTCGAGCCGCAGCGCGGGCACTGCCTCAGCTTTATGTTTTGTAGCCTTACAACCTTCGTCTTCGAGTGCCAGCCGCAGTTGGTGCAGACCAAGACGACCTCGTGGTCGAGCAAGCGCTTCCTGAAAAGCTCCAGTATCTCGTCCCTCTCCAGGACGCCGGAGAGTAAGAACTCGCCGCTGACGGTCATGTTGAGTCCGGCTAAAGTCGAGGGCTCCCTCCTGAGCTCTGTCTTCACCCTCATCGTGCCCCTCCTGAGCATCCCGAGGACGAGTTCTCCTTTGCTCACGTCCACCTTGTCATGGTACAGCTCGCTTAGGGTTTCTCTCTCAACAACCGTCCCCTCGAAGAGCCTCTCGATTCTCCTTATCCTGGCGTCCCTCCGCAGGGCTCCAAAGCGCTTCGCCACGTTCAGCATTCTCCAGCGGTAGGCGTGGGAGTCCCTCATGACACGGGAAACAATGAACTCCAGGCTTTCAGGCTCCCCGTAGAGGTAGCCCTTAACCTCCTCCGGGTTCAGCTGGAAGGGCGTCTTGAATACTATAGCGTGGGCCTGTGAGCGGACGGAGAAGACTCTCCCGTAGCGCAGAATCAGGAGCGAGTGAACTAACCTCCCCAGAGCCTCGTTGGCCCTGTTCCCGAAATCGGCGTGGATGACGAGTGCCTTGGGCGTGCTCTCGACGACGATGTCGCGGTCGGTTGAGAATGGCTCGTCCCTGATTTCCCCAAAGGCCCTCCTCAGTTCCTCCTCGATGAACTCGACCCCCTCCAAAAGCCCCTTCGCCTTCTTGAAGTCAAAAGCCAGTTCTCTCTTCAGCCGGCCGACGTCGAGGGCAACGCTGAACGGAACGGGGATCATCTCGCCCTCCCAGCTCGGTATCGCACTCTCCAGGCTCTTGCTCTCGCGAACCTTCAAAAGCCTTGCCTCGTCATCGATTTTAAGCACTATCCAGCTCCGTCCGTTCATCACGAAGTCCATGCCCTCCTCCAGATCCATGATAAAGCTCTCGTCTAAGCGACCTATGACGTGCCCGCTTCCAGCATCGAAGACCCTCCACGAGACCTCGTCCGGTATCGTCGAGAGGTTCTCGTAGTAGTACCCGAAGGCCCCCCTCCTGAGGTAGAGAAGGCCTCTTTCCTCGTCGTAGCCTATCAGCCGAGCATCCTCCAAAACGCGGAGAACGTCGAGGTAGTCTTCCCAGCTCAAATCCCTGTAAACATAGGCCCGCCTCGCTATCTCATAGGGCCTCTCGCGGGGCAGTCTTTTGTACTCGATGAGCAGGCCGACGAGGAAGTGGGCCAGAACGTCCAGACCCCCAATCGGCTCGACCGCCTCAAAGCGACCCTCAAGGGCGTGCTTCGCTATGATTAGACTCTGGAGGTAGTCCTCGACGTTGGAGGTTATGACGTAGCCCTCGCTGATTTCACCGATGCGGTGCTTTGCTCTGCCGACGCGCTGGACGAGCCTGTTCACCTGGCGGGGGCTCATGTACTGGATCACAACGTCAACGTCGCCTATGTCTATGCCAAGCTCCATCGAGGAGGTGCAGATTAAGGCTTTGATTTTGCCCTCTTTCAGTGCCTTCTCTGCCTTAATTCTGGCTTCCCTCGAAAGCGAACCGTGGTGAACCTCAACCGGCTTCTCCCAGGCCTTGAGGCGGTGCGCCAATATCTCCGCGAACTGGCGCGTGTTGGTGAATATGAGGGCTTTTCCGTGCTCCTCTACTATCTCCCAGAGAAGCCTCAGCCTCGCCGCTATCTCGGTTGGGAGGCTCAGCTTCCGGGCGAGCGCCATGTCCCTCTCATTGGGCTTCGGATAGAGCACGTGGAAGCGGTAGTTCTTCTTCCAGCTCGGCTTCACTATAGTATCAGCTTTCAGCCACTCCCTCACCTCATCCTCGTTGCCGACGGTTGCGGTCATGCCTATCCTCCTAAAGTCCGCTATCTCGGCCAATCGCTCAAGACCAAGGAGGAGCTGGGCACCTCGTTTGTTGTCCACAAGTTCGGCTATCTCATCGACGATGACGAACCTCACGTTCTCAATGTGCCCCCTGAGCGACTTCACCGTCAGGATCACGCCGAGGGTTTCGGGGGTTATGATTAGCATCCGAGGGGGATTCTTCACCTGCTTCGCCTTCCTGTAGGCCGAGGTGTCGCCGTGCCTGACCTCAACGGTTATCCCAAGCTTCTTTCCCCACCATTCAAGTCTCTCAAGCAGATCCCTGTTGAGGGCCTTGAGGGGGGCTATGTAGAGTGCCGAGATTGGTTTAAGCCCCTCTTCAAGGATTTTGTTGAAGACAGGCAGAACGGCAGCCTCGGTCTTTCCCGAACCGGTGGGGGCGATGATCAGAACACTCTTCCCGGAGCTAACCTCGTGGAATGCCTTGGTCTGAACCTCATTGAGCTTCCCAAAGCGCTCTTTGATGGCCTTTCTCAGGAGGGGGTGCATGATGTTACTCCATTGGAGCCCTTTATAAGTCCCACCACCGCTAACTTTATAAACAAACCTATCGCCCGATACATTGGTGATACAAAGATGCAGGTGAACACTGGGGACGAGGTCTATGACATGGCATACGCCAAGAGGGCCATGATGGTGGTGGTCATACTGCCCTTGCTTGTCATGTATACGGAGGCGATGCTCACTCCAGCTCTGCCGACCATCCAGAAGGAATTCGCCATCAATCCCAACGACGTCAGCTGGGTTCTCACGATGTACCTCCTCGTAGGAACCGTCAGTGTAGCTCTCTTCGGCAAGCTCGGCGACATGTACGGTAAGAAGAAGATGTTCCTCGTTGCTCTCGGCTTCTATACGCTTGGCGTTGTTCTGAACGGCTTCGCTCCGAGCTTTCAGTGGCTTCTGGTCACGCGGGCTGTGCAGGGCTTTGGAATGGCGATCTTCCCGCTGGCTTTCTCCCTCGTTCGTGAGGAGTTCCCGCCTGAGATGGTGCCGCAGGTCCAGGGTATGATAAGTGCGATGTTCGGTGTAGGGATGGTCATAGCCCTGCCCCTTGGCGCATGGGTCACGCAGAATTACGGGTGGAGGTGGACTTATCACTCGGCGGCTCCATTTGCCGTATTGATGTTTCTCCTAGCATGGAGGGTTCTCAGAGAGAGTCGCTACGTCAATCCTGGAAAGATCGACTGGTTGGGAACCCTGTTTTTAACGATCGCAGTTGTTCCTGCATTGGTGGGGGTTACCCGTGCCCCCAACGTTGGCTGGACTGCAAGGGAGACCCTCGTCCTCTTTGGCGTTGCAATAATTGGTGCCCTCCTTCTGGTCCTTTGGGAGCGGGGGGCTGATAACCCGCTCATCCCGCTGGATATAATCTCCTCCAGAAACCCAGCAATCGTCAACATCGGAATAATGTTCGCGGCCTTTGGTATATCCATGATGAGTCAGGCAAACACCTACATCTTCCAGATGAAGCCTCCCTTCGGCTTCGGCAAGACGATACTGCAGAGTGGTCTACTTATGACCCCAATGGCGGGCGTTATGCTCATCGTTGCGCCAGTGGCGGGCAAGGTAATGCCGAAAACGGGAGCAAAACCCCTTGCGATAACCGGTGCACTGATCGCAAGCGGGGGGCTGGCCTTCCTCGCGAAGTACGCAACGACACTCTCCCTGTGGGAGTTCGTGGCGACGATAACTCTGGTGGGCACGGGTATAACGCTCATGAACATCTCGCTGATCAACGTACTGGTCTTCTCAGTCCCACCGAGGGTCATGGGGGTAGCGACCGGATCAAACAGCCTGTTCAGAAACTTCGGCTCGACATGGGGACCGGCCATCGCTGGAACCGTCATGAGTACCTACTACACCCTGATTCACATTCCGGGGGTTCCGATGGCGATAAAAATTCCGACCTCAAAGGCCTACGAGGTGCTCTTCGGGACTTCCGCTGGGATATACCTCTTCCTGGCCCTGCTGAGCCTTGCCATAGTGGAGGTCATGAAGGGCGGAAAGATACATGAGGTAGAGAACGGGGGAGAAAAGGAAATAACCGTCGGATGATTTCTTTTTTCATTCTCCCCCGTATGCCCTGAGGTAAATCTCCTTTATCTCTTCCGGCCTCGGCTCGACGGGGTTGAAAGCTATAAGCCCGTCGCGGTAGGCTTTTTCTGCCATCTCGTCAAGCCTCACCACGAAGGTCTCCCCATCAACCAGCTCGCCCAGCTTTGGAACACCGAGCATCTCGTTGAGTTCTTTAACCACTTCAATGAGGTCTTTGGCATTCTGGAAGCCAAGCTCCCTCGCTATCTCCGCGTAGCGCCTCCTCGCGTAGTCGCTTCTCTCGGCGTTGAACTCCATCACGTAGGGCAGGAATATCGCGTTGAGGAGTCCATGCGGACCAATCCACGCTGCCTTGTGGCTCATCGCGTGGCATAGGCCGAGGCGCGCGTTGAGGAATGCTATTCCCGCCATCGTCGCCGCGTAGTGAACCCTTGCTCTTGCCTCCTCGTCGCCTTTGACCGAGAGAGGAAGCCACCGATAGACGGTCTTTATCGCTTTAATCGCCATGGCGTCGCTGAAGGGGTTAGCAACCTTGGTTGTGTAGGCCTCTATCCCGTGGACGAGGACGTCAAGGCCGGAGTTCCTCGCGACTTCAGGGGGTGTCGAGAGAGTTTCAAAGATTATCTAGGAGAAGGGGGAGTATTACATTGAAGGAATGCCCGTTAAGGCCTACAAAAGAGCTGGACGGGATTGAGGTTTGGCTGGACTGGAATGGTTACGCATTCACCTTCATGCTCCCAGAGGAATATTGAGGTGAGGAGAATGGGGGTTTCTCTTTCTCAAATTCTTGACGAAGTAGAATACTACCTTTATTACAAACACTACGACAAACTGAATCTCGATTTTGAGACCAAGGAAACCAAGACCCAGATTAAAGTCATAGCTTACGACTGTAAAACCGGGGCAATCATTGAAACAATCACTTTGAAGAAAAAAGAGCTTCTCAATGACCCCCTTGGAGTTTTTGAGAAGTTTAAGACCCTCAAGGAGGAGACCATAAAGGGTCTTTCCGCTTAAGTTTTGAAACTTTTGTTAGGACTTTTCTTCAACTTTCTAAAAAATCAACCGATTTTAGGGGAGAATAAGAGTATAAAAAGCATGTGGAAGTAGCAAAAAGTTTTAAAACTTTGACTTACATAATATACTCCCGGACAACCCCAAGGAGCGGGTTCTAATGAGTGTGGTTCAATTAAAGGCATCACGACCATAAAATCCAAAATTGCCAATATCCCCAAGTTCTTCGTTCTCCACGAAGGTTCGGGATACATCATCGAAGTTGAACCCGAAACCTACTCCGGCCTTCAGAAAATAAGCCAAGGAAAGAAGGACAAACTGACCCCAGAGGAAAGAGCGAAGCTCAAAGAACTTCAGGATTACTTAAATCAACTCCCACCCCTGAAACTCGAATACAACGAGGGCTATGGCTTCCTCCTTGGAGGAAGCATCAACGTCTCTCAGGCCTGTAACTTCTCCTGCATTTACTGTTACGCCAACAAAGGCACTTACACCCTCGAAAAGCCCAAACTCATGGACAGGGAGACTATGAGGAAAGCCATTGACTTCCTCTTCGACAAAGCCCCTTATGGTGTTAGTATCGTCTTCTTCGGGGGAGAACCACTCCTCAACTTCCCAGTCATCAAAGAGGGCGTCCTATACGCCGAACAGAAAGCCAAGGAGAGTAGAAAGCCCGTATTCTTCAGCGTTACCACAAACGGATACCTCCTCACTCCGGAGGTCGTGGACTTCCTTCTGAGCCATCCGTTTAATATCATCGTCAGCGTGGACGGGCCGAGGGAGATTCACGACCACAATAGGCCTTTTGTGGACGGTTCACCGACATATAACGTTGTAGCAAATAATCTCAAATACCTCATTAGAGAAGCCAAAAAGAGAGGAAAACTTGAGAAGATTATCCTAAGGGCTACTGTCCTCCCAGAGCAATTGAACAGGGTTCATGAGATTTATCATCACCTTAAAACCGAGTTTGGAGTTCTCAACGCCAACGTTGAGATGGCTACTCTTCCAACTAATGTCATCACTAAGGAACACATGGACACCTATCTTGAACAGCTCAGAAAAATTGCCGTTGAGGAGCTGGATACATTTAAAGAGTTACAAACAATTGTGCATACCGGATTAAGACAAACAATACTCGACATATACCAAGGGAAAGTCAGAAAATACCATTGCGGTGCAGGACGAAGAGGAGTTGCCATTGATGTAGATGGCAACATCTATCCATGCCATAGGTTCGTTAGCATGGAGAACTTCAAGCTCAGCCACGTGGATAACTTTGAGTGGGAGCATCTGAAACGCTTTGAGCCTCAAAAATACAATTTCTCCAATCATGAACCCTGTAAGAGTTGCTGGCTAAGGTTTTACTGCCACAACTTCTGCTTCTATGAAAACACCATCTACACCGAAAAGAGCTTCATTCCACCGGCATTGAAGTGTTATTATGCCAAAGAGTCCTTCAAAATAAGTCTTTGGCTTTACGCCCGTCTCTGGGACGAGTATGGAGACGAGTTCGAGAGATTTTTAGAGAATTCTACCCCAACCCCCAGTTTAGACCCAGAGAACACCCCTGAGATTAAATCAGAAACTATTACGACCACAACTCTACACGGAGGTGGTGCAACCGGAGGGTTGCCCAAAACGGAGGAGGTAGAAATATGATAGGACAAGACCAAAGGAAAAAGGACGACATGCTTTGTGCATCCATTGGAGACCAGCTTTGTGAGATAAACATCGTAAAGGATGTTATTTGATTAAAAAAAGAGAAAGGAGGTGATAAGATGAGGGCTATGGTGAAGACCAAGCCGAGGATGGATGACGATATGCTTTGTTCGGCCATCGGCGACGGATGGTGCGAAGTGGACGAGAGAGAGGAAATCTACTAAACATCCACCATACACCCCCAATTAGCGGGTTCAAACCTCTTTTTCTCTTTATTTTGATGTGCAAAAACAAAAAGCTTTTTACATCAGAAATAAAACCATAAACTGCTAAAACCATGTCAGGGGGGCTTTAAATGGATTTGATTCGGAAGTATAAGCTCTTTTATGCTTTAATAAACATGGGCTTCGTTGGAAACATTCTCATCATCTACTACTTAACCAGGGGATTCAACTACGCCCAAATAGGAACCGCAACAGCAGTAATGACCGCCGGATACGTCCTCTTCGAAGTCCCAACCGGAGTAGTAGCAGATAAAATCAGCCGAAAACTAAGCGTCCTCATCGGACTAATCATCCACACCCTCGGCCTCCCCGTCCTAATCCTCCTCAACAGCTACCCCCTCCTCATCCTCTACTCAATCCTAAACGCCCTCGGCGGAACATTCGCCAGCGGAAGCCTCCAAGCATGGCTATACTACAACCTCAAACACCTCGGCAGAGAAAAAGAATACAGACAACTCATGAAAGACATCAAAACCCTCACAATCCCCCTCTCAGCCACAACCCTCATAATCGGCGGATTCTTAGCCCAATACTACGGGTTCACACTCCCGCTAATCCTAACCCTCCTTGCAGAGATAACCGCTATTGTAGTGGCTTACACGATTCCGGAGTATGAATTCAAAAAGCCCGAACGCTCCTACCTCAAACACACTCTTGAGGCCTCCAGAAAACTCCTCCGGCCAGAACTCCTCTGGCTCATAATCCTCTCAATCATCGTTACGATGCAAGTAAGCCAGTTCAGGAAATTCTTTGAACCCTACCTCGGAGACATCCTCGCCAAGAACCTAAAGACAACCCTAATCGGCACACTCGGAATCCTCGGAGTGGTCGAAGCCATCGTCAAAGTCATCCCAAGGCTCATTGGAATACACCTGAGAGACAAATGGAGCGTTAAGGCTTATTCCCTCGCCCCCCTCGTTATTCCACTCTTAACGGCCCTCTCTGTAGTTTACCAGAACCCGCTATGGATTATCACCTTGGGGATTGTGGTTACGGTAGTCAATACTGCCTTCGGCTTCAACGTCTCGATTGAATTGCAACACAGGATTCCGAGAGAGGAGAGGGCTACCATAAGGTCTCTGGACATGATGGTTTCAGCGTTGGTCATGAGTGCCTTTTACTTCATCTACGGTTTCGTCGTGGACTGGCTGGGACTGGCTGAGGCGAGATTACTCTTCGCCCTAATCCTCCTCGGTGCTGGAGTCTCATTGAAGGCCGGAGAACTCTTAGGCCCACTTAAAGACGTTCTAAAACTCAAACACATGGAAGCTATGATCAAATAAACTTTGATTGGGCTTTGTTTTTGTCTAATTAATCTTGTATCTTACTTTGGGTGATATCCGAGGAATCTGTGCATTTTCCAGATAATCCATCCAGCTAAAAGCATAAGGTACTTAATTTCCAAAACCTTTATATTCAAAAATTCTCATTTTTATCCAGTTATATTGTGATTATGGTGAGAAAATATGAATACCACGGAGGTCTTAAGACGGCTTTCCGAACTGGGTGATGTATTCACCAAGAAGGAGGCCCAAGAGAAACTTGGCATAACTACGAGGCAGTTAAGCTACTATCTTGAAGCGCTCCTCAGAGAAGGATTTCTTCGGAGAATTGCCAAGGGCATCTACACTTTCTCCTTAGAACCGGGGAGAGCATCTTCCCCCCATGAATTTGTTCTAGCTCAGATTTTGGTACCTAACGGGGCAGTTGCGTACTGGTCCGCCCTCAACTATTACGGGTTAACTGAGCAGATTCCAAGAACAGTTTTCATTCAAACTCCCGTAAAGAGAGGCTATCAAAAGCTCATAGTACTCGACGGTAAGAGGTTTAAGGTAGTCGTAGTCAGCCCTGAGAAGTTTTTTGGAATAGGCACTATACGTCTTGGACGCAGGGAGATTCGAATAACAGATCCTGAAAAGACGATAGTGGACTGCCTAGACAAGCCTAAGTACTGCGGGGGAATAATCGAGGTCGTTAAGGCTCTCAAGAACGCGAGGCTGGATTATGAAAAGTTGCTGGAATATGCTGAACGGATGAAGAGCAAAGCCATCCTGAAGCGTTTGGGATTTTTAAGTGAGAGGCTGGAGCTTGGGATTGAGAAGGAAATCAGACTTTCTGAAAATGACAAAAAGAGCTTTGCACTTCTCGACCCTTCAATGCCTCAGGGAGGTCGCTTTAACTATCGGTGGGGCCTGAGAATCAACGTTCCGGAGGATTATTGGGAGGAGGTAGAATGATTGAGGAGGAGATAAAGGCCCTGAGTTCTGAGCTTGGAGTCCCGGTTTCTACCGTTGAAAAGGACTACGCCATAAGCTGGATGCTCTATGGACTCTGGAAGTCAAAGTTTTGGAGAGTACTAGCATTCAAAGGAGGGACCTGCCTGAAAAAGGCATACTTTGCAGACTACAGATTTTCTGAGGATCTTGACTACACCTTGCTTTTAGAGGAGCCGGATACAGAGGAGGTTCAAACTAAAATAGCCGACGCCGTTGAAGTGGCCGATGAGGGGCCCGTTCAGTTCCTTGAGTTTGAACTAAGGCCAAGATACGGGGTAAAGCTTTTTCCAGGAGAGCTTCTTGGGTTTGAAGTCCGGATTCCGTTTAGACTGCTCACTAGAACCGGGAATCCACCGAAGATTAAAATGGACATAACTCTAGAAAAGTACGAGAAAATACTGCTTCCACCCCAGGAAAGGCCGATCCTGCATGGGTATTCCGACAGCCCAAGGTTTTCCGTGGTAAGCGTTAAGACTTATAGTTTGGAGGAAATACTGGCTGAGAAAATAAGGTCTCTGTTCCAGAGGACGAGGCCAAGGGATTTGTATGATATATGGTTTCTGAAAAGCGTTGCTGATTTAGAAAGTGTAGCTCAGATACTCAGTCCAAAGTTTGAGGCTAAGAGTGTTGAGCCAGATGTGAATGCGCTTCAAGGCAGAAAACCCTACTATGAAAGGGCCTGGCAGAGCAGTCTGGGCCACCAGTTGAGAGAACTTCCAGAATTTAGTACGGTGTGGAACGATGTCCTGGAATTAGTGAAGGATGTTCTAAGTAAGCTGGACAATTTCAAGGACTAGAATACATTCATACTTAACAACATCTAAAAAGTTTGGATCAAATAGACCTAATGCCTAATAATCTTTTAATTGCAACTGCAGTAAAACTCCTAATTGTTGTTGAGACTGAAACAAAAAATGTGGAAATGGAAGTGAGTTCAAAGTTCAGGCTAAGGGCTCTGAGTTAATGGGAAAATCTAACAAAAGTTGCTAAGCCATAGAAGGCCATGCTAATTATGAGCTAATAGATAAGCAGCAATAGACTGAATTATTAAAATTGTCAAAAGAATGCTCACACCAGAGCATTGAAGGGTCTAAGAAAGAAAGAGTTGGGAGTATAGATATGGAAAGCCCCTTTCTGTGTTCCCATGAGTTCCATAGCGTTCTATCAAATTCTATCTTGTTTTATCTAGTTTCATCCTGTTTTGCATCAGCTCCTCAGAATTCTGACGGATGATAATTGGGCATCCCAAGTTCTCAGAAGGTCTCCATAGAACATCAATTCTCATACTTAAACTCACAATTTCTAAATCCAACACACGGTGATTACTCAGACTTGCCAAATTAATTTTTAGATCATCGGCTTTATTTAGAGTGAAAATCCAGCTGATGCACTATCATTGAAGATTCTGTTTGTATTTTCTTCCTTTCACATTATCCCACCATTCATCTTCTGGTCTGTTCCAGTCTTCAGCTAAAATTGGCTCAATATTTTTGAGCATTCCTAAGATAAACTCTTCATCTTCGTCCTTTGGGATATAGTAGGTTTTCTTTTTCTTTCCCTGGATCAACGTTATCAAACCTCCCCTTCTTCTCGGACCAGCTCTGAATAAGATTCATAAAAGAATACCATATGATTCTTCATCTTTTCTGTCTTCACTCTGTATTTATAGGCGAGTGTCCCAACGATTGTGACTTTTCGCTCCAGGAATCCATTCTTGTATAAGCGGTACAAGAACATTCTAATAAATGCTTCCCACTTAGTGTCCTTAAGATCATTGGGGGAGAGGATGGAGTATTTTAAGAGTTCATCCATTAGTTCTCTAACTGTGAGCCACACCCAATCATTCTGAGCCAAGTAGCCCAAAACAAATATTTTTACTCTCACTCTCCGGTATTCTTCTGTGTTCTCTTTTAGCCTATCTTGAAGTTTAAGCAGATCTACGTAGACATCATCTAGGGCCAACTTTGAAATTTCAATTCTGGCATTTTTACTTTTCATCTTCCCGTGCTTTTTAACAGCGTATCCCCCCATTTTATCACCCCTGTGGCTACACAACTCCTTTTATTTTGTGGACAGTTTCTACCGAGTCAGAATTGAGATTGCTGGAAAAGAATCTCTGAACAGTTTCTTCACTCAGAACCAAAAGAAGTTCTGGCATGACTTCATCTATAATCGAGTCAACAAACAGTCTTGTAAGTCTCTTATACCTCCTGCGGAATCTTTTGTCTTCTGTAAGAGAAATGTAGTTCATGAAATCGACACCCTCTGCTCTTCCAAGAAGATAGTTCTTGTACCTTCTCAGCTCATCCACAAGCCGAATTCCGCTTAGGAAATTCATGAAATCAGCCTTACCATCGTCTACTAAGCTGTAAATCATGTTCTGAAGATGACTGTCAAAGAACTTTCTGAATAGTTTAATTGTGATTATTGGCTTATCCGGACGGCAGTATTTGAGCCAGGGATACTTTCGGTAGACTTTTTCCAGCTTTTTATGGCTTCTAAACGTCTCTTTGGGAGTGTAGTAGTGGGTGAATATCTTGTCTATGGAATAGAAGCCAAAAATTGGTTGTGTTGGATCTAGAACATATCTCTTTTTGAAAACCCTGAGTTCATTAACCAATACGGGATGTATGAATACTGGAGTAACACCTCCTCCATCCCGCCGTAGCTTTGCTCTCCTAAAGTATATTACTCCCTCTGTGAGGTCTATTTGCTTAATTCTTCTGCCTGTATCGTCAGAAGTAATGAATTGAAGGTCGTTAATTTCTGAGCCCCTAGCTCCAGTCATAAGGGCTATTAGAGTAGCAAGCCGAACCTTTTCTACTGTGATGGTGGGTCGCTCTGAGATAAGAACCGAAAGCCATTTTAGTGCGAGCTTTATTTGATCTGGAGAAACAACCTTTTCCTTCTCTCTTTTCCAGTGAGTCTGCAGTTGTATGGCCTTTGATCGCATAGCAATTTTAGATACTAGTCCTAGATAGGTGGTCGGGTTGAAGACTTCATCCCCTAAGGCTCGGTTAAACTGATTCCGTATTTTTCCCAGAGGATGTGCTTCAGGGCTTCTTCAGTGTATTTAACCACAACCCTAAATGTGTGGGTGGATTTGCTCCTACGAGGGTCTTTGAGGTATTCGGAGAACACCTGGTACACATCCATTGCGGTCAGTTTTATTATGGGGTTATCATCGGCTACAGGCCCCTTTATTCTCAGCAGGTACTCAATGAACGTGTTTATTGCAAATGATTTATTCTGAAAGGTGCCCGGACTCAGCTGTTTTAAGTTTCTCAAGCTTATGAGTTCCTCTTTATATTCATCAATGTCTCTAAGGTCGAGAAGTATGTAATCATCGGAGGAGTAAGGAACGGGCAGTTTTTGAGGACCTCCAAATCGTTTCCTCCTCATGGTTCACGCCGCCCTTTATAGTGTTCTAAATTGTTCTATGAATATTCAAAGTTTATAAACATTGCTAAATCGCATACTTTAACCTATGATATTAGTTCTTTAGAAATACTTATATACTATAAGAGCATAATTAACGCATACTTTAAAAATATATTGAGAAATTAAAGCATGCAATTAGTTTTGTATTTGTATACAAAACGCATGCAAAAGAGGATTTAGGATGACACTCATCATCGGTCACTTCCACTAATGGGCAGGGCTTATTAAAGGTTTAGCCCGGAATTTCAATGGGGAGAGACATGAGGATAATTCCGCTCGCCTCGGAAAGTCTCGGCGTAAGGAGCCTGGCGGTCTTCGTTGACGCAGGAGGAAGGAAAATCCTTATCGACCCCGGTATCGCCCTCGGGCCGAAGCGCTACGGCCTTCCGCCGGCGAAGGTTGAGATAGAGGCACTCCACAGGATGCGCCGCAAGCTCCAGGGCTACGCCCGAAGGGCGGACGTTGTCACAATCTCTCACTACCACTACGACCACCATACTCCATTCTTCGAAGGCCTCTACGAGAGCTCAAGCGAGGAGTACGCGAGGGAGATATACGAGAGAAAGCTCCTTTTCATAAAGCACCCATGGGAAGACATAAACTTCAGCCAGAAAAAGAGGGCATGGGTCTTCCTCAAAAACGCCGAACCGATAGCGAAAAAGGTTGAGTTCGCGGACGGCAGGAGCTTCGACCTCGGCGGAGTTACGCTGGAGTTTTCTCCAGCTGTCCCCCATGGGTGCGAGGGCTCGAAGCTCGGCTTCGTTGTGATGGTCATGATCGACGACGGCTTCCGCTTAATCCATGCCAGCGACATTCAGCTCCTCAACAGAAAAGCCGTTGAGTGGATAATCGAAAAGGTCCCGGACCTGCTCATAACCGGAGGACCGCCGACGTACCTCGGTAAGCGCGCCGAGGGAAGCTGGGAAACTGGAATCAGAAATCTCAACGAGATAATCCGCGAGACCAACGCTCAGATAATCCTCGACCATCACATCGTCAGGGATAAGAACTATCCGAGATTCTTCGACGAGCTGGAGAAGAGGCCTAAAACGTTCGCTGGCTTTCTCAAGGTTGAAGACCGACCGCTGGAGGCCTATCGGAGGGAGCTCCATAAAATTGAGGGGGGTGAGAAGGGGGAGGTGCCGTTCAAGTTACGTTGATAGAAATTCCCCATCAACCGGGATTATTGCACCGTTCATGTAGCTGGCTAAATCGCTCGCGAGGAAGAGTATCATCCTCGCGACCTCATCGGGCTCCCCAAAGCGGCCCATCGGAAGGCGCGCGTTGAAGTTGAAGGATATGCCTATCTTCTCCATGTCGAGCTTCATTATCGCCTCTTTCTTGAGCCTCCTTACCCCTTCGGTCTCTATTCCTCCCGGAACTATCACATTGGCCCTGATTCTCTTTCCGTATTCCCTCGCTATCGCCCTCGTTAAAGCGACCACGCCGAGCTTTGCGGTATCGTAGTGGGCAAGGCCTTTGGCGAAGGGCAGAAACGCCTCTATGGAGCCCACGTTAATTATCACGCCTCCCTGCTCCTTTCTAAGCCTCACGAAGTTCTGGCACATCCAGAAAACGGAGTGGATGTTTATCGCCATGACCTTTTCGTAGAACCCTTCATCGACCTCCGTGAAGTCTCTGAACCAGTAGACGCCGGCGTTGTTGACCAGCACAGTGGGCTCCCTGCCCCTCAGGCCCTCCCAGAGGGCATCTACCCCCACCTTCCGAGAGAGGTCGACGCGGTGAAGGTTCACATCTACTTCAAACTCTACCACAAGGGCTTTAGTTTCTTCCAGACCTGACTCGTTAATGTCAACGAGCTCGAGGTCTGCCCCGGCTTCGGCAAACCTTATGGCTGTGGCGCGGCCTATCCCGGAGGCAGCACCGGTAATAAGTGCCCGCCTTCCTCCCAGGGGAAAGGAGCTCATCCAGGGATTTCTCCATGCTCACACCCCCATAATTCTCAAAACTTCTTTCTTCATTTCATCGACGTCGAACAGTTTGCCGCCCGAGAGAAGGTGATGCAGCGCGAGGCCATCAACCAGCGCCCCCAAAAGAAGTGCTTTCTTTTCCGGCTCCCCCACACCGGCTTCTCTGAGCACGCTGGAGACGGAGCCAATGTACATTTCATAGAACTCGTCCCATTCACTGGCCCTGTTGAGTTTGATGCTCTCTTCGTACAGCTCCAAGAAAAAGCGTGAGAGCTTTGGGCTGGCCGTTACCAGTTCAAAAGCCGCATCGATTAGGGTTCTAAGCTTCTCTTCGCCCGAAAGTCCTTTCAGCTGCCTCTTGAGGTTCTCCGGCCATTCGTCGAGGAACATAAACAGAACCGCCCTTGCCAGCGTATACTTGCTTGAAAAGTGATAAAATAGCCCTCCTTTTGAAATCCCGGCTTTTCTTGCTATCTCTTCCATAGAGACGTCATGGTAGGACTTCTCGCTGAACAGCTCAAAGGCAACGCTTATTATTCGTTTTCTGGTCTCCAGTTTTCTCATCATTAACCCTCCGGATGTTCTATCCCAAGCTCCTCTCCCAATTTAAAGGCATCAAGAACCCGCTTTATCCAGTTCTCTGCTTCCCTTATTGTCTTTGGATTCTCCTTGAGTATCCAGCCGTCGAAGACCCTCTTCGCTATTATTCCTCACTTTAATAGGTTCGGTCATCAGGCGCATGTATCTGGCTTCTGTGTATTTCTTGCCGAGTTTCCCGAACTTGTCGGCTATGCAGAGTATGAAGACAGCTATCGCCTTTCCCTCAAGGTCGTTCTTTGACAGCAGAAACTCTTTGACCCCCGGAAGAGGACGCTCGTAGTAGACGGGTGCACCGATAACCATGAGGTCACAACTTTCAACGTCGGGATTTTCAGTAACCCTAAACACTCAAACCTCGGCAATGCCTTTCACCACTTTTGCCATGGCTCTTGCCACCCTTTCGGTCGAGCCCCTCTTGGTGTCGTAAACTATGCAGACCCTCACAATTCCATTTCCTACCGACCGGTCGGTTTATAATCTGCATGTGCTGCTTTTAACCTTTGTGCCAGCCCGCAGAATTTAGAAGCCTCCATGTGGGGCGTGTCTAAAACTGCTGATGTTTGTATGATGGAGGAATAACGTCTTCCGGGAGATGCACTACTAAATATGCAAAAACTTCAAACATAATGCCCGTAAAATGAAGCAATCTTAACTTTTGGACACGCTCCCTCTATGTGAAAAGCTTAAATCAAAGGAGAGTCAAGTTAACAGTCAGGTGATGGAAATGAGGGACTTCTACATCGCCCATGAGGATGAGATAAAAGCCGGAAAGACCACTGACGTTTACTTCATCAGAACCCGGAAGATACTCGTCGAGAAGGGAATTCACAGGAAGGTTTTCACCGATGTAACGACGACTTCTTTGCCCCATGGCTGGAAGTGGGGGGTCCTTGCTGGAATTGAAGAGGTGGCAAAACTCCTTGAGGGGCTCCCGATAAACGTCTATGCGATGCCTGAAGGCACTATATTCCACCCCTACGAGCCCGTCCTCCAGATTGAGGGCTACTACAAGGAGTTTGGGATCTACGAGACCGCTTTACTTGGAATGCTCAGCCAGGCTAGCGGTATAGCCACCGCCGCCCTCAGGACGAAAATAGCGGCGAACTTCAAACCCGTCTACTCCTTTGGGGTAAGGCACATGCATCCTGCCATAGCGCCTATGATTGACCGCTCGGCATTTATAGGGGGCTGCGACGGGGTTTCCGGGGTTCTAGAAGCTGAGATGATCGGAGAGAAGCCCGTCGGAACGATGCCCCACGCGCTGATTCTTACCGTAGGTGACCAGGTGAAGGCCTGGAGGTACTTCGACGAGGTTGTTGAGCCAGGGGTTCCAAGGACAGCGCTGGTTGATACGCTCTGCGACGAGAAGTTCGAGGCTCTGATGGCGGCTGAGACCCTCGGCGAGAGGCTAACAGCGGTAAGGCTTGACACTCCGAGCTCTAGAAGGGGCAACTTCCGGAGAATTATTGAAGAGGTCCGCTGGGAGCTTGACCTTAGGGGCTACGATTGGGTTAAAATCTTCGTCAGCGGCGGCCTTGACGAGGAGAGTATAAGGGAGATAGTTGACATAGCCGATGCCTTTGGAGTTGGCTCGGCAATAGCTTCCGCAAAGCCAGTTGATTTCTCGCTTGACATTGTAGATGTTGAGGGAAAACCGATAACCAAGCGCGGAAAGCTCAGCGGAAGAAAGCAGATATACCGCTGTGAAAGGGGTCACTATCACCGCGTTCCAGCTGGGAAGAAGCTTGAACGCTGTCCGGTCTGCGGTGCAAAGGTCGAACCGCTCCTCAAGCCCCTCATCGAGAACGGGGAGATAGTGGCAGAGCTGCCAAAGGCTAGAGAGACAAGGGAGTACGTACTTGAGCAGGCCGAGAAGTTCGGGTTAAGCCTTGAATGAGCCCCTTAACAACACTATTAGAAAAATCCAAACGCCAAAGGAAGAAAAAGAAGGAATTCAAATCTCCTCGAGGGTAATGGCACCGACTGGGCAGGCCTCAGCGGCTTCCTGGGCGCAGTCCAGATCAGTGGTGTCGACTATCGGGTGGGCCTTTCCGTCGTCGCCCATCTCGAAGACGTCGGGGCAGAGGCTTGCACAGATAGCGTCTCCAATGCAGGTGTCCTGATCAACACTAACTTTCCATGCCATGGGAACATCACCGCTCTTGGATGCGTTTCGGCGAATATAAAGTTTTCGTCGGGTAAGAGGGGGTCCGAGGGCGAAAACCCGTGGAAAAGGGAAGGAAAGTAAACTTCGATGAACAATAATTGTCAGAATTGGTCAGTAAAGCCCCAGCTTTTTCTTGTACTCTTCGCTCACCATGTCCGGTGTCCACGGAGGATCAAAGGTGAGCTCTATCTCCGCGTCCTTGACTCCCGGAATCTCAAGGACCTTATCCTCAACGGCGCGGAGTATCCACATCGTGAGCGGGCAGCCAGGAGTGGTCATCGTCATCTTGACGTACACCGTCCTGTCCTGTCTCACCTCAAGTTCGTATATGAGACCGAGGTTGACGACGTCGATACCTATCTCCGGATCAATGACCTCCTTGAGCTTTTCGAGCACGAGTTCTTTGGTGATCTCAGCGTTTTCATCGCCGCTTATCCTGCGTTCACGGTTGATGGTTACCGTACCCACCCCGTTGAGCTTTGTGAGCTCTGTGTGGAGTTTTATGAGGACGTTGTCTATATCCGGGACGTCTTCAGCGAGTGTAACGCTTACGTTGCCGTCTCCATCGACATCGATGGATTTGAGGAATTTTATGTCAATTATGCCCTCAACTACGTTCTTAACTTCCTCTTTCGTGACCATGAATTCATCACCTGATTCGGGGTGGAAGAAGACAGATTTAAACCTTTTGGGTCAGAAATGAGTAGCTACCTAGACAGCACATCGAGTATCAATTTCTCGGCCATCGTCGGCGTTATCGCCCTCGCCCTCAGCTCGCGTAGGACGCGCTGTATTGCAAAGCGCTTAACGCTCGGTGTCTTCTTGAAGGTCTCCCAAAGCAACGGACAGCCGAACTTGAGATCGTACTTTCCTCCTATCAGCCTAATTATCTCGGCCTTGTCCAGGGCCAAAAAAGCGGGGAGGTTAAGAGTTACGAGTTCGCCAGTTTCATAAATCGATATGAGCCCAGAGCTGAGGAGATCACCAGAGGCAACGATCTTTATCCCGTTCTCCCTAGCGTAGCCCTCCACGGCGTCCATAACCATCGCGTGGCAGCGGCCGCATATCGGAGCACCTTTCGCTATCTGGTCTTTGATAACTTCCATGTAACCGGGGATTTCCACAAAAACCGCGCCCTGTGTCATGGCGTTGAGGAGAACCGGCTCCCTCATCTGCGGGAGCTTTACCATGACCGGGACGACGTCGAAACCGGCCCAGCGGAGTATTTTGAGGGACGCCGTGCTGTCCGAACCGGCGGAAAATGCGAGGATTATCTCAACATCGATAGGTGAGCGGTCGAACTCCGTCCTGTAGAGGCGATACTCCAAAAGGGCCCTCAGGCGGGAATAAGTTTCTTCACCAATTTTTCTCCTAACCCGCTCAAGGGCATCCAGGTTGTACTCAAGCCGACACCTCTTAACGAAGTCGTCTCCCACAGATCCTATCATCGGAGACCAATCGGTGGGCGGTTTATTAAACTTGCCGCTGGGAAAACCTTAAAAGAAGCCCCTCATAACCCCGGTTACTAACCAAAAATCCTTCTGGAGGTGCTTGAAATGAGGGAGATAGTCGAGAGGGTTAAAAAGAAGACGAGCATTCCCGTTTACGAGAGAACCATGGAGAACGTTCTGAGCGCCATCCAGGCAAGTGGAGATGTCTGGAGGATAGTTGACCTCAGTGAGGAACCCCTCCCACTCGTCGTCACCGTCATTACGGCGCTTCACGAGCTTGGTTACGTGGGCTTCGACGGGCCTAATGTAATCCTCACCCAGAGCGGGAAGGAGCTGGTGGAGAAGTACGGGATAGGAGCGAGGAATGACTACACCTGCTCCCACTGCGGAGGCAAGACTGTGGAGCTCGATGCCCTCAGCAACCTGCTGGAGGGGTTCAAGGAGATTGTCAAGGACAGGCCGCGGCCGAAGCACGACTTCGACCAGGCCTATGTTACCCCCGAGACAACCGTCGCCAGGATAGCCCTGATGCACACCCGCGGAGACCTTGAGAACAAGGAGGTCTTCGTCCTCGGCGACGACGACCTCACGAGCATAGCCCTCATGCTCAGCGGCCTTCCCAAGAGGATAGCCGTCCTCGACATAGACGAGCGTCTCGTGAATTTCATTGAGAAGACCGCCGACGAGCTCGGCTACTCGGACATCGAGATGTTCACCTTTGACCTCCGTGAGCCCCTTCCTGACTACGCGCTCCACAAGTTCGACACCTTCATAACGGACCCTCCAGAGACCGTAGAGGCCATAAGGGCCTTCGTCGGTAGGGGGATAGCGACCCTCAAGGGACCCGGTTGTGCAGGTTACTTCGGCATAACGAGGCGCGAGAGCTCCCTTGACAAGTGGAGGGAGATTCAGAGGCTCCTCCTCAACGAGTTCGGTGTTGTCATCACGGACATCATCAGGAACTTCAACGAGTACGTGAACTGGGGCTACGAGGAAGAAACGAGGGCATGGAAGCTCCTGCCGGTCAAGGTCAAGCCGACCTACAACTGGTACAGGAGCTACATGTTCAGGATTCAGACGCTTGAAGGCTCGAAGGGCTTCGAGAAGAGGATTACAGTCGGTGACGAGCTCTACAACGATGAGGAGGCCTCAACCACATGAGAGCCGAAAGGCTCATGGATTGCATACAGAAGAAACTCGATCGGATTTCTGGCCTCCATTCCCTCATCCTGTACGGTTCCCTCATTAGAGGCGACTTCATCCCAGGAACTAGCGACGTGGACTTCTTCGTGGTCCTTAAGGATGGAACCGAACCGGAACCTGTTCTTCAGGGGATAAGGCCCGTTCTCAAAGAGTGTTCGTCATTCCTCAATCCGGTCGAGATTGACGTCGCCTGGGAGTGGCTCTCGAACCTCCGCAACCCCCTCAGCCGGGGCTACCCATACAAGTTTCTGACGATCTACCAGCGGGATTTCAGGGAGAACCACGCCGTGGTTATCGGCGAGGACGTGGTTACCACAATTCCAACGTATCCCATGGAGGAACTCCTATCCGCAAGGCTGGAGAGCACTTTGAGGAACCTTGAGCGCTTTTCGGGTAACCGGAAGATGCTCCACATACTGGCCGGCGAAACGGCTAGGCTCCTCGCGTTTCTAAACGGCTCAAGCCTCAGAAAAGGGGACGTCATTAAGAAACTGGAGGAGCTCGGGGACATGGAAGCGCTCGAAGTCTACAAATCTTACCTGGATGAGAGAAAGACACAGTTCAGAGAGGAGTTCCTGAAAGAATTCATCCGATCAAGGGTGGAAAAATTGAAAGGGACGCCGTTACTTCCGTGATTTCCTGCTTCCACTTTTCTTCCTCTTTCTTCTCACAACTGCTAGATAAGCTCCAACGATGACCAGCAGACCCATTCCACCCAGGTAAAAGGCGTACGGCCCCCAACCACCAGTGCGATTCCCTCCACCGGAGGACAGTGCTTTCCACGGACTTCCCGCCGTAAATCCCCCGACCGGGGTTGTATTAACGATGAGGGGGTGAACCATCGGGTACATAACGACGTAACCGTCAAGTCCCGACGTGTTTAGGGTTCCGGTGGTGTTTCCAAGGTAAATCCCGTTCTTTATCCGGAAGAACACGGCGTTCCGGAGAGTTATGGAGGTGCCGTTTGACATCACGGCGGGGATATTGGCGTAGAGAAAACTGCGTATGAACCGGTACCCCCTCTGATAAGCCGTCGTGTTGGCCAGACCCACGGCCCGAAGGGCACGAAGAATCTCCGCGGTGCTCTTTAAGTTTCCGGGGGAACCGGCGGTGTATCCCCACGCACCGCTCGGATTCTGACGGGACCTGATTATCGAGTACGTTACGTTGAACGCACTCGTGTAGTTAAAGCGGTGGAAGTCCATGAGCGCATACGCGTAGTAGTAGTTCGGGTACTTATCCGTCAGATTTGTGACAAGCCAGTTCAATGGTTCTGTATAATTCAGAGTAACGTTCAGATCGGACAGAACCCACACAACGTACGCCGTGTTGAAGAAG
The DNA here is from genome assembly GCF_026988555.1 of Thermococcus sp. Classification (NCBI taxonomy): domain Archaea; kingdom Methanobacteriati; phylum Methanobacteriota; class Thermococci; order Thermococcales; family Thermococcaceae; genus Thermococcus; species Thermococcus sp. The sequence continues at coordinate 32,778 of NZ_JALSLB010000042.1, forward strand.
TTGCCCCAGCCACTCTCCATGTGCTCGGTGAGGTACCTCACTTCATCCCCGTATGGCCGTCCAAGAAGGTGATTTATCCTGGCCATCTCGGCTATCATCCAGGGCTTCAACTTGGAGTAATCGATGCCGGTAAAGCTGACGCTCTCGTTGCACTCGACATAGTACCCCGAAAGGACAACCCTCTCCCACTCAAACTGAGGTTTCACCTTCTCCATGTATGGGCAGGCTATGGGCGTTAGGTCGGAGAATCCAGGTAGCGTGGCCACCTCAAGGAGGTCAGGGGGTTGGTATTTCAGAACACCCCAGAAGCCGAAGTGCACCTTCTTTATAAGGTCCGTCTCGTACCGTTTATCGCCCGTTGCGTAGAGGAGAAGCGCCAGCGACGCAGGGTCATCAAGAGCGGAGTTTATCTGGACGGATTTTCTCGTTAGGTACGCCATTGCAAAGGCCTTGTAAAGACCGTTCACTCCAGTTGCCTCGATGGACTCAAGCCCCTGGAGGTCTCCGAGGGCCATGTCCCCAAATATTTTGTCCATGGTGGTTCTGGGCCTGTGGGTCTGGAGGTAGTAGAGACCGTTCTGTATCGCTTTTTTAACGGGTATCCACGAGTATTTGAACTTCTCATACTCCCTCAGAGCAACCACCGCGAGCGCGGTGTCCGTGTAATCACCGAAAGAACCGTTGTCGGACTGCTTATAAAGGAGCCAGTACACCCCCGCGTGAATCGTCCTGTTGAACATGCCCTCAGCAACGCTCTCTCCCCTCATGAGCGCCATAACCGCGAGCGCAGTGTATTTGGCCTGAGGCGCCATCCCATACCGGTAGGCCCATGCCCCGTCAGGTGTTTTCAGCTCCTGCAGCCAGGTGCAACCGTCAAGCACGTAACCGTAGTTATGGACCCGGTACAAGGCTATAACAGACAGAGCCGTCGCGGGTACCGTTGGATCGTAAACGTAGGGGACCTCCCCTGCCCGAACGGGAACGTAGACGATGGACAGCAGGACAAGTACTGTTACGACGATTCCAAAGAACCTCTGCATCCGCTCACCTCCAAAGAAAAAGGGTAAAGGGGTTAAAAAGATCAGCCATAGTAGACCTTGGTCTGGAGGAAGTAGTTCGCCGACCAGTAGTAGGTGTCGTAGGCGTAGACCAGGAAGTACCAGGTCCCAGGCTGTGGGTTGCTGTAGCTAATGTACTCGTCGGAGCCGGAGTTGGTTGAACTGGTCACGAGGTTCTGGTTCGGGTCGTAGAGATAGAGGTCGAGGTCGTCGTAGCTGTTGCCGTAGAGGTAGCCCTCTATTTTGGTGGCGCCGCTGTTAACGGTGACCGTGTCAACGACGTAGTTCTGGTAGTCAACTGTTCCAGTGAAGTTCTTGACGACGACTGACTGGGTGGGCTGGCTTGGGGTGCTGCCGTTACTCCCACTTTCCCCGCTGCTTCCGCCACTACTACCGCCGCTGCTTCCACCGCCACTCGGGGTGCTGCCGGAGCTCTCGCTGACGGTTCCGCCTTCGTCGAGAACCTCAAGCTTGTAGTTGGCGCCACCCGAGTAGCTGGCGATGAGGAAGTACCAGGTTCCGGGGGTCGGGTTCCGGTAGGCAACCTTCTCAAAGCCGTAGTATGAGGTATCGGAGTAGTCGGTGAGCTGGCCGTTCGGGTCGTACATGTAGAGATCAAGGTCCGCCTGCGGGTTGTCCCAGGTGAGGAGGGCCGCTATCCTGGTGGTTCCACTGCTGACGGTTACGGCCTTGGTAACGTTCTGCTTGTCGTTGAGGTATCCCGTGAAGTCGACCTTGGAGTCTTGGTCATAGTTGAGGGCCTCGTAAACGTTTATTCTGCCGGCACCGTAGGCGATTCCAGCGATGGCGCTCGCGTTAACGACGTCCGCAGTTATTTCAAGGGCGTACTTTATTTTATCGGGGCTCCAGTCCGGGTGTGCCTGCCTCAAAAGGGCAACGGCACCGCTGACGTGCGGAGTGGCCATCGAGGTTCCGGAGGCGGCGACGTAGTACTGACCAACGAGCTGGTCGGTGAGCTGGGTTCCGGAGGCCCTATCTGAGATTATCCAGTTGCCTGGGGCAACGACCTCCGGCTTGAGCCTGCCGTCGGCGGTCGGACCCCTGCTTGAGAAGTACGTGATGACGTCGTTCTTGTCAACGGCGCCAACGGTGATGACGTCGGGGGCGGCGGCTGGCGAGCCAACGGTGTACGTGTCGGGACCACTGTTACCGGCTGCAACACAGACGGCTATACCGTCCTCCCAGGCTTTGTCGACTTCCTGGCTGAGGGCGTCGGTTCCATCGGAACTCTGTGAGCCGCCGAGGGAGAGGTTTATGACCTTAATGTTGTACTTATCCTTGTTCTGGATTACCCAGTCAATGCCGGCTATAATGGTCGAAACGGAGCCGCTTCCGTCCGAGCCCAGGACCTTGACGCCGACAAGCTTGGCCCCAGGTGCCACACCCTTGTACTGGCCGTTGCTCGCAGCACCGGTTCCGGCGATTATTCCGGATACGTGAGTCCCGTGTCCCTGGTCATCATAGGGGGTGGTTCTATTATTGACGAAGTCCTTCCATCCTATGACCTTACCCTGAAGGTCCGGATGGGAGGCGTCGATTCCGGTGTCAACGACCGCAACGGTTATTCCTGTACCGTCGTAGCCAACGTTCCAGACCTCAGGGGCGGAGATCTGGGCGGTGGACTCATCGAGTCCTTCAAGGTCAACGTCCGCCTGTATCTTGTAGTCGTCCTGAATGAACTGAATCCCCTGGACGTCGAGTCCGTTTATTGCCCCGGTATCGGAGAGCCCCGCGAGAACCAGAAGGTACTTAACGGGTATTTCAATGGCCAGGCCCGGTATGGCGTGGTAGTTGTACTTTATCTTCGCCCCAAGGAACTTGAGGAGCGGGATCGCATTCTGCTTGTCAGCCTGCGTGTTGAAGAGTATAATGGTACTTATGACACTGTCAGGATTCATTCCCTGGACCTCTTGGAACAGTTTGGGAGTCAGCAGACCGTAGGTTTTGGGGACGTTTCTAGGAACGTTCTGCGTCTCTGTGGACCCCTTGTGGGGCACCGGACTGGCTGCCACCAGGCCAAACATCAGGCCGATCAGAAACAACGCCAGTATGGCTGTTTTCAACCCTCTCATTCTATTCACCTCAGACCTTAGTCAAGCATCGGGGTACCGTACCCGTCATCGAAGAACTGATAGCACCCATATTGAATATAAGTTTTTCGTATGCTAAGTGGTCAGTTGCGACAAAAATTCCATACGTAAAGACCAAATACAGGAACAATCTACGACGATGGATGACAACGTGAATGAAGGTAAGTAAAACAGGGTTGTAACAGCGTCCCATCTCCACAAAGCAGGTTCCATGAAACATGGGGTGGATGGAAAAGCTGGCGGGCCGGGCGGGATTTGAACCCGCGACCTTCGCCTCCGGAGGGCGACGTTCTGTCCTGGCTAAACTACCGGCCCGTGCCCATACATAGTCAAGATTAGGATTTAAAAATCTAATCATGTCGCCGGCACAAAAACTTTTTATCCGACCGGCACCAAAGTATTCTGGAAGGTGATAAGATGGAGCCCCAAGAATTCAAGCTCACCGAGGAGGGCGTACGGGCGGTTCTTCCTCCCCTTGAGGCGGAGATAATGGAGTACATGTGGCGGGCAAAGACCGCAACCGCCGGCGAGGTGTACGAAAACATGAAAAAATCCCACCCGGACATGAGACGCTCTACGGTGAGCATCCTAATGAACCGCCTCTGCGAGCGCGGCCTTTTAACGAGGTACGTCGACCACGGCAGGGGTGGCATCAGGTACGTGTACTCCATAACCACAACTAAGGAGGAGTTCGAGGAAAAGGTGGTGCAGAGCATATTCGATGCCCTGATGAGCAACTTTAAAGAGGCCACCTACGCATACCTAGCCAAGATAAAGAAGTGATGCCCATGCCACTGCTCTTTCTGATCCTCCAGGTGCTGATTCTGCTGGGGATGGCGGGGAACCTCGGTCTGGCAGCGACCATCGGATCACTGGTTCTGCTCGCGGCCCTTTACGTAAAGGTAAACCGCCGGGGACCCAGCGGGGACTACATCCAGCCGGAGGGAGAGGAGTTTTCCTGGCTCCAGGAGGAACTTGAAAAGCTCTCAAAAAGAGCAGGCATAAAAACCCCGAAACTGCTCATCCTCGATGAGTACATCCCCAACGCGTTTTCTTACGGACGCACCGTGGTCCTGTCCATGGGGCTGTTCGAGGTGTTAGAGGAGGAGGAGATAATCGCCGTCATGGCCCACGAAATAGGGCACATAAAGAACAGGGACACGCTGATGTTCCCACTCGTCGTTTACGGAAGGTACTTCTCAATAGGGGCCGTCATGTTAACGTTCATGCTCTCAAACAAGTTGGCATTGGGCCTACTCTCCCTGATATTCTACGCATTCTACGAGGAGAGCAGGGCGAAGTTCATGAAGAACCGGGAGTTTAAGGCGGATGAAACCGCACTCCACCTTCTGGACGTCCCGATGAGCATGAAGCGTGCACTCGAGGAGCTGAAATACTACGAAGATCTCCGGTCGGAGGTCAAGATGACCGGTTTCCCAGGGATAGACCCCTCAATAGAGCGCCCTCAGAAGAACACTCAGCTTATAGAGACGCATCCAAGTTACGATGAAAGGATCATCAGGATAATACTAGAAATGGAGAACCTCAAGGTGCAGAGGGGAATGCTAAGGTGATCCCATGGAAGTCGAAATATCCCTTGATCCGGAGAAGGCTGAGAAAATAAAACGGATACGTCCCACCAAAGACGAGTATTTCATGCTTATCGCCAAGCTCGTCTCCCTCCGGGCCACCTGTCCAAGGCTCCGCGTCGGGGCGGTTGCTGTCAAGGACGGCTACATTCTTGCCACAGGTTACAACGGTGCGCCTAGGGGCATGAACCACTGCATTGACTTGGGGTGCCTCATCGTCGACGGCCACTGTCACAGAGCCGTTCACGCGGAGCAGAACGTCATAGCGATGGCGGCCAGGAAGGGTATAAGCCTTGAGGGGGCGACGCTCTACGTCACCCACTTCCCCTGCGACATATGCTTTAAACTCCTCGTCAACGCGGGGATCAAGGAGATCGTCTATGAGGAGATGTACCCCAACGAGGCGACGGAAATTCTGCTCAGAGAAGCGCAGGAAAAAGGCATAGTGAAGATAAGGCAGTTCAAACTGCCGAAAGAGAGGGTCAAACTGTTTCTGGAGGAGCTTTTCAAATAGCGTTAGAGCTTCTCTTCCATGTTCCTGAGCCTCTCGTTTATCTCCTCAAGCTCAATTGCTATTTTTCTCGTCAGCTCCGTTATCTCCCTCTCGGCCCTGTCAACAGCCAGATACACCCTGAAAATCATGAGGTATGCAAGGCCGATTGCAACCACAAAGAGTGCATCCAGCCCCCTGCTAATTCCAAGTATCCTCTTAACCTCAAGGGAGATTTCCACAGGGAAACAGGACAGCACCAGCATTACCAGTAACAGAGCCTCCCAAAAAAGAACATCCCCCCACTCAAGGTGGCCATCCCGGTATTTGCTGAAAACATAAAACATTAAACCTGAGACAACAACAATAGATATATACTGCACCACCAACATTCTCATCACCTCAGTTTATCGAACAGCAGGTTAAGGGCGATCTTAAGCCCTTCTAGGACGTTCGTCCCCTTCTTCATCGAGTATTCGGTATAAACGGCTTTTATAGGGACCTCAACTATCCTGCACCCGTGCTTTGAAGCCTCGATTATGATCTCACTGGAAACCGCGTAGCGGTCACAGGTTATACGTATCTTCGACGCACATCTCCTGTTAAAACATCTGAGACCGCTTTGACTGTCACTTACGTACTTACCTGCAAAAAGGGCGGTTATCGCGTCAAGAATAGTGTTGCCAAGCCGTTTTACAAACGGCATTTCACTGGTATCACCTTTAAGGCGGGAACCGACGGCAAAGTCAGCCCGCCCCTCCGCAACGGGCTTCATGACCCTCAACGCATCACTTATGAGGTGCTGCCCATCGGCATCGAAGGTGAGGACAAGCCTTCCGTTCTTCCTAACGGCGTAGGCCAGACCCGTTCCCAGCGCCCCTCCAAGGCCGCGGTTGACCAGGTGGGTGAGAACGTGAACACCCCTTGACCCTGCCATCTCCAGAGTCCTGTCCCTGGATCCATCGTTGACCACCACTATCTCATCCTTTCGAAAGTACCTGAGGAGGTTGTCCAGAACCCCCCCAATAGTCCGCTCCTCGTTGTACGCTGGCACCACAACGAAGGTGGAGAGGAGATTCTCCAAGAGGGGCCTGAGTTCGACGAGCGTCGGCACCTCAAAGTTAGGTTCGACTGGAACGTCAAAGCTCATCCTTCCGGAACTGTGCGACGTTACAAGAACGGTGAGTGCACCTATCTGAGCCGCGGGAAGAACGTCATAACCATGGTCGCCGACGACAAGGACCTTCGCCGGGTCGACCCCGAAATGGTCCAGTATGCGTTCAAGCTGACCGGAGTTGGGTTTGAGCTCTTCAGGTGAAACATCATCCCTAGTAGAGACCACCGGGAAGTACCGCACCAGGTCGTGAAGCTCAAGCGCCCTCAGCGCCGCCCGCCTGGAGCTTCGGGTCATTAACGCCAGGGCGATACCCCTGCGCTTCAGCATGTCGAGAACTTCCCTGGCCCCCTCAAAGAGGAAGCTGTTCTCAATTCTCCGGGTTTCAAGGTCCACCATTAGTTCATAGAGTTCTTCAAAGTTCCTACCGGTCTCCGTTGCTATTCTACGGATGCTCTCATACATTGGGGTCAGATCCCCAACGACGTCCTCTGGGATTCCCAGGGATAAAAGCTTGGATTTTAAACTCTCCTTGAGCTCTGTAAAGGACTGTTCTGCGCCTATAAGTGTTCCATCGAGGTCAAAGACCACCAGTCTTATGTCCATTTTGCCCACCGAAGGGTTTATTTTCCCAGACATCAACGGAATCTGGTGTCAAATGTGATGTGGGCATCCCCTCTTATAGGTTTAACCCTGTCACTCATGCTTACCCCATACGTTGGACGGGTAATGACCGCCGCGGGGATAACGGGGAAGGACATCCACAAGCCCAACCCTTACGATGTTCCGGAGATGTGTGGAATTGCGGTTCTCCTTTCCCTGCCCATTGCATTAAGCCCCGCGCTGGACGAGAAAATGGCCATGGCCATGCTACCGTTCCTCCTCTTCGGGATCGTCGGGATTTTAGACGACACGACGAACCTGCGGCAACTTCATAAGGTCCTCCTCTCCCTTCTGGTCTCGATTCCCGTCACATTCATCCCGGTGCCCCATACTGTTAACGTGTTCGGACTATCCCTCAAATTAGGAATGCTGTACCTCCCCTTCGCGGTGCTCTTCGTTACGGGATCCGCAAATCTCGTCAACCTCCTGGCGGGCTTCAACGGCTTGGAGGTTGGGACCGCCGGGATAGCCCTGTTTTTCCTGGGCCTGATTACCGGGGGCACGGCTCAGCTCGTTGCCCTAACCGGAGCCGCTGTATCCCTTGGGTTCCTATGGTGGAACCGGTATCCTGCCAGGGTATTCCCTGGAGACACCGGAACGCTCGCCCTGGGCGCGCTCATCGGCATCGTTGGTATCATAGGAAAAGTGGAGGCCTACGCTGCACTGCTCCTCATCCCACATTTCCTTGACTTCATCATCAAAACCAGCGTCAGGTTCGGCGTAAGAAAACATGGAAGGACGAGGGTGAGGGCGGATGGAACCCTTCAAGCCCCCCCGTACCCGAGTTTCCTGGGGTTGATAATGAGGAGCGTCAGGGTAACCGAACCAAAACTCGTCGCAATAGTGTGGTCTATTGAGACAGCCCTCGGTCTTTTGTCACTGGCTCTTCATCTATGACCTTTACCATACCGAAACCGTACCTCGTCTTTTCTCCAAAGCCGTTCTCATACCCAAAGCGGGCTATGTCCATGGAACCGTGATAACGGAACACCATCAGTGAGCCGCGGTAGTACGTGTCCCTGACCAGAATCCGGACCGGTTTGAACTTTATCACGTCTATGCTGAAGTCCCTGTCCTCGGGCATACTGCCGTTGAGGGCTGAGTAGCGCATCAGCATGACCTTCCTGAGCCTATCAAAAAAGCTGTTCTCATTGGGATAGAGGTCCCAGACCTTCATCCTGCCGCCGTCAAGTTTCAGACTGCGAACCATTACGGGGCTGAGCGTTGAGAAGAGGACACCGTCCCTTAGCCTGGGCTCCCGGAGAACCTTTATATCCTCGGCAACGAAAGACGCATCCTCAATCTTCAGGAGGGGGCTGTCCATAAATCCCTCCACTATGGCCTTTATGACATCGGAGGAGGATGAGGATATGTACAGGGAGACCTCACCAGATAGAACCCGTATCCCCCTGTCCGGAAGGAGCTCCCGTTTGCGAACCATTATCCGAGAGAACGTGAAGTAGTCTATGTGGCTAACCTCAACGTTGTGGGCCAGCTCCGGCGAGATCAGGAACATCTTCTCCAGAAGCTGCTCGTACACTTCATAATTGTAGTTAAAGGGAAGAACAGTGTCTTCCTTAACAGGCCGGAATTTTATCTCGATTCTCAACTTTATCACGCTCCGCTTATACGGTACCGCACTCATGACCCGGTAATAATCTACGAGAACAGACTTAATAAAAATTTCGTCAAAATACCAGCCCACCATTACTTCCCGTCCTAGCAAAACCCCGGATGGGGCAACCAAAAGTATATAAGTTCCATCCGCGAACCGATGGATAGAGTTAAAAGGACTCTTCTATAGAAGACCAGCCAGAGAGGTGAGAACTATGAGTATTGAAGATGTTGATGTCAAACCCTCAGAGGAATACGATGATTACATCACGTACCTGAAGAGACGTATCAGACAGCTCGAACTCCAAGTGAGAACTCTAGAGGCAGACAAAGAGAGACTGGAGAGGGAACTGTCACGGTTACGCATGGAGATGTCGCGTCTGAGACAGCCCCCGGCATTTGCGGGAACAGTGATAGAGATGCTGGACGAGGACAGGGCCATAGTGCAGAACTACAACGGGCCCAGGTTCGTGGTGAGGATCGCACCGTGGATAGAAAGGGACAAGGTGAAACCAGGTTCAAGGGTGGCCCTCGATCAGAGGACCATGGCAGTGGTTGAGCTGTTACCGAGCGAGAAGGACCCATCGGTGCTGGGATTCGAGGTAATAGAAAGACCTAGGATGAGTTACAAGGACATCGGAGGACTGGAGAAACAACTCCAAGAGCTCAGGGAGGCCGTCGAACTTCCACTCAGACATCCAGACCTGTTCTCCAAAGTCGGGATCGAACCTCCAAAGGGTGTTCTCCTCTACGGACCGCCGGGATGCGGGAAGACCCTGATGGCGAAGGCACTCGCCCACGAGGTAAACGCCACGTTCATCAAAGTCGTCGGCAGCGAGCTCGTGAGGAAGTTCATCGGGGAGGGCGCGAGGCTCGTCCACGAACTCTTCGAGCTGGCAAAGGAGAAAGCCCCGGCGATAATCTTCATAGACGAGATAGATGCCGTTGGCGCAAGGAGACTGGACGAGACGACCGGCGGTGAACGCGAGGTCAACAGAACGCTCATGCAACTCCTGGCAGAGATGGACGGCTTCGATCCCAGCGGCAACGTCAAGATAATCGCGGCGACCAACAGACCGGACATCCTGGATCCCGCACTCCTGAGACCCGGCAGATTCGACAGGCTGATAGAGGTGCCCCTACCGAACTTCAGGGGCAGGCTGGAGATACTTAAAGTCCACACGAGGAAGATGAACCTACGCGACGTTGACCTAAGGTTGATAGCGGAGATGACAGAGGGCGCGAGCGGGGCCGATCTGAAGGCCATAGCAACGGAGGCAGGGATGTTCGCCATAAGAGCCAGAAGGGAACGGGTGACCCAAGAGGATTTCATAAAGGCCGTCGAGAAGGTCCTTGGGGGCGAACAGAAACTCGCCCAGCAGATAGCCGCACACGAAGTCATGTACGGCTGATCTCCCCCGTTTTCTCCCATTCTTGGAAATGTGAAGCGGGTGCAGGCCGATGGTAAGTAAACTGCTGGCGCTCGACGCTTACCCAAAACTCCGCGACCTGGACTTCAGGGTACTCAGAGGGGTAGAGCTTAACATGAGGCACCATCGGTGGGTCCCCTTGGAGGACATAGCTCGCTTTGCCCGTCTGGACGTTGAGACCGCGTCATTCAGACTCGGAAAGCTCGACGACTGGAGCCTGGTGGTGAGGAGGAGTGACATGGGCTACGTGGGTTACCAGCTAACGATCCATGGGTACGACACCCTTGCCATACGGGCGCTGGCCAAGAAAGGTGTGGTTGAGGCCATAAGTACAGCCCAAGTAGGCGTCGGAAAGGATGCGGACGTTTACGTTGGGATAACCCCCTCCCAGGAGAAGGTGGCCGTCAAGTTCAACAGGATAGGGGGAAGGACAAGTTCAAGAAAAGCGAGGTACCACGGAAGGGCCTTCCAGAACAAACACCACACGAGCTGGCTCTACGTGTCCCGATTGATAGCCCAGAGGGAGTACGAGGCCTTAACGCTACTCAACCCCATAGCCAGGGTTCCAAAGCCGATAGCGTGGAACAGACATGCAGTGGTGATGGAATTTATCGAGGGAAGGGAGCTTGCAGAGTTAAGTGATGCGGAACTGGGACGGGACGAGGCAGGGGAAGTTCTTAATAAGGTTCTAAACGAGTATATGAAGATAGTGCGTTTTGGGATCGTCCACTCAGACCTGAGTGAATACAACGTCGTGTTGAGCGGAGATGGGGTCCTGATAATAGACTGGGCCCAGTATGTGACAACAGCCGATCCCGAGAGTCTTGAGTACCTTGAAAGGGATATCACCGTTCTGCTCAATGCATTTAAACACCGGTGGCACGTTGAAGTGGATTTTAAAGAGGTATGGAAAAGTTTTAAAGAGGCATGGACTGAAAGCCGAGGGGCGGAGTGGAGGGATTCAAGATGGGGGTCGATGAGGAGATAGTGAGGCTGTTCAGAGATGCAATAGCGGCGGAGAACGCCAACGATCTTGAACGGGCAAAGAGAAAGTTTGACAGGATACTTGAGCTCAGCAGAGGAGAGAGACCTGAGGCATACTTCGAGGCGTGTTTCAGAATTGCAAACGTCTTCATCCAAGAGGATAACTACAGGGGCGCCGTCAAGTGCGCTCTGCGGGGGATCTGCCGTGCACCAAGCAGGGAACTCCGAAGGGATGGAATCCGGAGGCTGGGAGACGTGCTCTTCATAATAAAAAGACGTGGGGGACTGGGCATTCTGACGGAGAACATGGAACCCGCACTCAACCTCACCAGAGAGGAGGATCCGGAACTCCACGAGTTCACCGTTGCCCTCATAAGGCTGGCGAGTGGGGAGAGGGTAAGACGGACGTTCATAACGGCGGAACTCAGCGAAATACTCAACGGCCTCCAAGGATGAGCTTAAGCTGTTCTTTGAGATAACCCTGCTTCGGAACAACCGGAAAATTGTATGGTTCCGAACTCGGCTTTTCGTTGTAGTAAGGCCGGTTGCAGGCCGGACATCCATAAGTTGCAAACACCTCGGGGGACACAACCCTTCTCAACTCGTCTGCCCCAACGCCGAAACCCTTCAGATTGCCAGCCCCATCAAACTCAAACTTCCTTGGCAGGTTCTTTCGGATTAGGTAGTGGGCCAACTGGATCCTGCGGTAGCGGACCATGCTTGGGGGGGATAGGCTCTCAAGCCGGGTGCCTTTAACGGGCGTGAAAGCGAAGAGTGAGACTTCTCCACCCAACCCGTAAACCTCTTCCAGCGTTGTCACGATCTCCTTATCCGTTTCGCCAAGGCCCACTATCACGTGGACAACCGCCCTTCCCCCTCCAAAAACCTCCAGAACATCACGGGTAAACCTCCACATCTCCCCCCAGGAATAGGCCGAATCCTTAATGATCCCGTATAGCCCTTCGCTGGCGACATCGAGGCCAATTCCGATGTAATCAACCCCAAGCGCACGGAATCTCAGCAGGACTTCCCTGTCCACTGGGGTTATGGAGAGGGACACCGGCAGCCCAAGCGGCCGCAGATCCTCCAGAATAGTCAGGACGTCCTCAACCATTCCGGGATAATCAACGGTCTGAATACATATCCTTCCAAAACCTCCCTCAATCATATGCCCTATGACGTCTTCAAGCTCGAAAGCAGGCCAGGTGACGCGGGAAAGCTTCTTCAGATCAGCCCTGCTCTCCCTGGCCTGTGGACAGAAACCACAGTTGTTCCTGCAACGACCATCGTGATACGTCATCAGATACGCGGTTGTGGGCCTTGCCAGCATTCTTCCTGAGAGCAGTCCCATTGAGAGGGCGGTTCCGTACGAGACCCTTATTAGCATCCTCATCCCCCACCCAGCTCCTTGCTCTCCCTTAAAAACCTTGGCAGTTGGGCCACCAGGAGGGAGGCCAGAAGTATGAAGGGGAGAATGGGAAACACGGCCGAGTATCCCCTGACCTTGGCCACATACCCGAGGATTATCGGCCCCGATAAGTACCCAAGATCAAAGAACATCGTGTAGATCCCCGAGCCGACGGTTCTTATGCCCTGCGGAAGCCTCGCAAGCGCCATAACCTGGAGGGCGGGAACGGCGAAGCCGAAACCGGCACCAAGGAGGATGGCACTGATGTAGGACATCGGAGGTTGCATGTACCCATCGAGGGCTACGTAGGAGAGCAGCACCATAAAGAGGCCCACCGTAACCACCGGAAGGGGGCCGCGCCGGTCGGCCTCTTTGCCTCCGAAAACCCGGGTTACAAGGCTGGCACCCCCCATTACACTTGCGTAGAGACCAAAAACACCCGTTCCAAAACCCAGTTTGGCGTAGAATGCTGGAAGAAATGTCATAAGGCCCCCGTACGTAAACGACATGAAAAAGAGGGCCAAAGATGCGGCAACGAAGAAGGGCATGAGCAGGTGTCTATAATCCGCCTTCCCACGTCTCCCCTCCCCGCCAGTACTCACGTACACCCCCGTCCGTCTGTAGGCAGCAAAAACAAAGGCGATGGCCGCGATCGACAGGGTAACCGTCAGTGCAAAGACCGCGTTGAACCCGAAGAACTGGGCGGCGTAACCACCTATACCCGGCCCCACGAGGTTGCCCATCGAGAACATCATGCCCCTCCATCCAAGGGTGGCACCGACCTCTCCCTCGGGGGCCAGGTCTATGGCACTCGCAAGGGACGACGGAAAGAACAGGGCCATACCAAACCCGTGAACGGCCCTTCCAAAGGCGAAGATCCAAAGATTGCTGGAGAAGGCTGAGATCATGTAGAGCACGCCGCCCACCGCACCCAGAAGGGAGCCCAGCGCCATCATATGGAATTTGAGCCCTCTATCTCCCAGAAAACCTCCGAACGGTTTAAACATCAGGGAAACTATCGAGGCCACCGCCGCCACGGTTCCAACCAAAAGAGGATCCGCCCCCAGGTTTATAACAAAAGGAGAGATTATAGGGTTCACTACCGCCATTCCCAGAAAAAACAGAAAGGTTGAGGCGTGAAGAAACCAGATGTCCCGGGTTCCCATATCAGATCCCCGTGTACGGCTCCGGCATCCCGTCCTTCATGTACGCAACGCTCATATGTTTTGTGTTTTTCGAGAACCCAACATTCCCGTTCCGGTCTATCATTATTATTCCAGCCACGTTCTCACCGAAGTACTTCGTTGCGAGGCCAATCGCCGCCTCACTGGCCCGCAGGGCGTCAAGACCGAGGTGTACAAAATCCGCGGCACTCTTCGCAAGAACGAGTCTTATCATGACCTCTCCAATGCCAGTGGCCGATGCGCCGGCAAACTCATCCGCGTACGTCCCGGCACCAATAAGGGGTGTGTCCCCAATCCGCCCGAACATCTTGAGGAAAACCCCACCGGTCGAGGTGCCCGCCACAACTTCCTCGCCGTCGAAGGCGACGGCTCCCACGGTACTCCTGAGAACTTCGGGATACTCCTTTATCAGCTCGTTGAGTTTTTTCCAGTGACCCGCTTCCCCCTTCTCAATGAGCTTCCTGCGGAGCTCCTCCCACTGCCTTCTCCTCTCCTCCGTTATTGGGTTGTACTCCCCAAAACCCATAAGGCGGGCGAACTTAATGGCCCCCTCCCCCCCAAGGAGCACGTGGTCTGTTTTCTCCATGACCCTCCTAGCCACGCTTATCGGGTTTTTAACTCCCCATATACCTGCAACTGCCCCGGCCTCAAGGCCCTTCCCACGCATAACCGCCGCATCCATTTCAACCCTGCCATCAAGGGTCAAAACACTTCCGGTTCCAGCGTTGAAAATTGGGTTATCCTCCATGGATTTAACAGCCTCTTCAACCGCATCCAGGGCGGAACCTCTTCTGAGCTCGCGCCAACCAGCCATGACAGCCTCCCTGACACCGCCCATTACCTTAGGGATTCTCTCCTCCTTCTTTATCGTTCCAGCACCACCGTGGACTATTATCGCAACCATGAGAACCACCGAAGAAAAAAATGCTCGAAAGGTTAAAAGGATTATGGAAATGAAGAGAAATCAGCTCAATGCCATGTTGATGACGCTCTCACCAATGTTCTCCAAGTATTCCAGAATCCTGCGGTAGCTCTCGAGCGCTATGGATTGCCGGTAGTCGATACCGCGGACCTTGACCTTGAGCTCCAGCATAAGGCGGTCGATTTTACCCAGGTTGCGCTCCTCCACCTGGACCATCATCTCGTTGAACTTCTCCCGGAGGTACGAAACGTTGATCCTCCCAGGGTTCTCGGATATACGGGTGATGTGGTCCCCTATGCGCTCTATGTTGCGTACTATGAACAGGATACCTAAGAGGTCAAAAGAGCGCTTTATCATTCCACTTTCCTCAGTTACCTCTCGTTTACTCAAGAGACGGTTTACCGCCCGGATTATGAGGAAATAGAACCTGTCAAGCTCGTTCTCAAGGTCGTTGATGTCCCTGAGTATCTCACCGTCTCCTGGGGAGTTTATGAGGAGCTCAAGATCGCCTAACATCGATAGAACCAGCGACTTAATCCGGTTGAGGAGCTCGGCAAGGTTCACCTCCTCCTCATCCAAGAGGCTCTTGGCGACCATCCTCTGGTACTCGTCCATCACTATCTCCACACCTGGAAGACTCTGGAGAACCTTTCTTATCTTCACCTTGTATATCGGCATCTCCTCAGAGAATCGGATTTCCAGGATGTCGTAGCCCTGGATGTAAGCCGAGATCACCAGCCTGACCGCCATATCCGGTGAGTACTCCTTGGATATTTCCAGTATCTTCTCCTCACTCACTTCCCTTGGCTCCTTGGGAAAAATCGTGATGCTCCCATCTGAGTTTATAGAGAGGGGTATAACGTCTCCCTGCTTTAGTCCATTCTCAATGACCCATTTTTTTGGGAGGGATATTATGTAGGAACTCCTACCGGTAAATTGAACCTTTCGAAACTCCATAGATACCACCACGGGTATATGGAACGTTCGAAATAATAAAAGGCTTCACTTCGATAGACTTATAAACGCTAAGATTTAGGTTAGGGCATGCTCTCGGGTTACGGCAGGGACGCAAAAGTACTCATAGCGGCCAACGCGGCGGGCCAGCTCTTCCTCCAATTCTCGGTATTCGTAATGCCCTTCTACCTCAGGATCCTCGGCTACAACATGGGCGCTATGGGTACGTTCTTCTCGGTTCAAACGTTCACTGGAGGACTGTTCTTCCTCTTGGCGGGACCAATCTCGCTCAAGATGGGTTATAGAAAAACACTCATGATGAGCGCGCTTCTTGGCCTCGCAGGCCGATTACTCCAGGTGGCGGCGCTAAACGACTACGTCCTCGCCCTTGGCTTCTTCCTGGTTGGAGTCAACATGGGGCTCAGACAGCCGAACTTCACGGCGCTACTCAGCGAGGAGGTCGGAGAGGAGAGACGCCATCACGCGTTCTCAATAAGCTTCGGTCTGGGGACCATTTTCAACGCCGCGGGTGTACTCGTGGCGGGATTTGCACCGAACTTTTTCGTGGGGTTAGGCCTCTCCGGGGGAATGGCCTACAGGCTGGTCATCTCGCTGGCGCTCCTCCAGTTCGCCATAGTGATCCCGGCACTGCTCATGATAAGCGATGTTCCCGTGAGAAACCCCAGGATAAACTGGAACCACGAGCTGGTCATCAAGATACTCAAGTTCTCCCTCCCGAGCGCGCTGATAGGCTTCGGGGCGGGGATAACGATACCCTACATGAGCCTGTACTTCAACATGAGGTTTGGACAGACCCTAACGGCAATAAGCGGGATATTCTTCTTCCAGCAGCTGGCGATGGGTCTCGGCTCCTTCGGACTTCCAAAGCTGGTTCAGAGGATAGGACCGGTTAAGGTGATAACATCGTTCCAGAGCACGGCTGCCTTTCTCTTCGCGATATTTCCCTCGGTAGGGACCTTCCTACTGGCGGCCCTTCTGTACGTTCTCCGCTCCATCCTCATGAACATAGTCTGGCCCATAAACGACTCATTCATGGTGGGCTTCTTCTCAACCGAGGAGAAAGCCACCGCGGCAGGGATAAGGAGGGCCTTCTCGACCTTCATGCGCGGCGGGGGAAACTGCGTCGGTGGCCTGCTCTTTGGCACCTCACTGAGCTATCCGTTTTACGCGACGGCGGCGCTCTACGTCATGGCAACGGCGATATTCTACGCATTCTTCATGAAACACAACAAATGATAAGAAAAATCAGGCCTTCGCGAGTTCGATACCCCGCTCAAGGGCCCTGAAGTTGACCTCCCAGAGCCTCTCCCTGAGGGTGAGCCTTATTCCCTCCAGCAGGGAATCCTTCTTGAGTGGCACAAGGCCTTTCCCGTAGGCGTAGCCGAGCATCAGGACGCCGAGGGTTCTGGGGTTTATCCCATCGGCCTCGCGCTGGAAGTCCATCATGTATACGGGGCAGATTCTTCCCAGGGCAGCCTCTATCTCCTCCAGCTCCGGGTACTTCTCCTTTCCGACGAGGGTCGTCGCGGTGTGTATCGGGTAGGCATTGACTACCACACGGCTATCCTTCCCCAAAAAGCGGGCGTTCCTCAGCGCTTCGGCCGGTTCAAGGGCGAGCATGAGGTTTGCCCCACCCTCCTCGATGAGAGGTGAGTAGACTTCCTCCCCAAACCGAAGGTAGCTGAGGACGCTTCCATAGCGCTGGCTCATCCCAAGGGTTTCACCGATTCTAACGTTGTAGCCCTTCTGCATCGCGGCGTTTCCAACTATCCTGGAAAGGGTGAGGCCCCCCTGACCACCGACGCCAGTAATTATGAGGTTGAACTCCATCCGCACCACCACGGGCTATGGAACCTTGACGTTTTTAAAGATTAGGACGGCCATAATCGTTTTCCACGCACGTAGGTCGCCACCACGTTCCTCTCATCGCCCAGTATCATGAGCCGGGAGAGCAGGACTTCGAGATCGTCATGGATAGACGCCAGCGGCCCAGGGTTCAGAACGACAAAGTCAGCCTCCTTTCCGGGTTCAAGGCTTCCGATTCTGTCCTCCATCCCCAGTACCCTCGCGCCCCCCATGGTCAGGAGATGGAACGCCTTGGCCGGGCTCATCGCGTTAGCGTAGTACGCATCCCTCAGGACGTTGAACATCGAAATAAAGGGCCCCGCACCAACGTCAGAACCGAGGGCAATGGTTAGACCAAAGCGCTCATGGGCTTCCAAGTCCATAACACCGCTGTGAAGGAAGAAATTGGACGACGGGCAATGGGCTATCTTCGTGCGGGTCCCGGCCAGCAGTTTCCTCTCTCTATCGTCGAGATGAATGGCATGACCCACTATGGTTTTCTCACCGAGCAGACCCGCCCTCAGATAAATCTCGGTGTATGATTCAAAACCCGGGAAAAGCCTCATAACCTCGGCGATCTCCCCCAACTGCTCCGACAGATGGGTCTGGACATAGAGGTTCAGCCTCCTGGCTATTTCTGAAGCCGCCTTCAGGAGGGCCATGCTACAACTCACGGCGAAGCGCGGAGTTACGGCGTAGAAGAGCCGGTCATCAAAGCCGTGCCATCTTGAGGCCACTCCCCTGATGTCCTCAACGGCTTTCTCGGGCGTTGTTAGAAGCTCCTCCGGCCCATTCATATCCATGAGAACCTGGCCTATAACGGCCCGTATCCCGCTTTTTGCCGCCTCTTCGAAAGCTATATTGGTGGATTCCCTGTGAGGGGAGGAGTAAACAGCGGCGGTAGTCGTTCCATTCCTGAGAAGCGCTGAGAAGAACTCCCGTGCAATATTCCTGGCAAGGCTCGGATCGGAGAACTTCATCTCCGCGGGGAAGATGTGACGCTCAAGCCACTCCAAAAGGGAGTTGCTTATCATGGCCCTCCGATGGAACTGAGGGAGGTGAATGTGAGCGTCAACAAAGCCCGGGAGTATTAGGTATCCGGAATAGTCAACGAACTCGCCCCCAACGTCCTGTCTCTCATGGGACAGGGAAACTATCCTGCCGTTGTCATCGACGGCCATATAACCGTATTCTCTGGGTGATGTGGGGTCTTCAAAACTGAGGATTCTGCCGTGGTATACCTTCATGAATAACACCCGGGAAACTGGTTGGGTTTTGGGATATTAAAAAGTTTTTAAAGTCAGGCCTCCAGGCGGAGGCGCCTGACGACGAACTCCCTGTCAAGTGAGGCTAGGAAAGGCGCGAGCCTCGGACCACGGTCCTTACCTATGAAAAGGTTGTATAGCGCCTTAAACCACTCCCTGCTCGTGATTCCACGCTTCTTGGCGGCATCGAAGATAACGTTGTTGAGTTCGTTAACATGAAATTTCTCGTGTTCTTCGAGCCAGCCGGCCACCTCAAACATGGCCTCTCGGATTTCGGCCTTGAACTCAATCTCAGGGGGCTCCTCTAGGAGACTGAACTTGATGTTCTCCGGGGCGTACTTCTCGACCCAGTTCTTGGCAAGCTTAATCCTCAATCTCATCCGCTCAAGGTCCTCCTTGTGGATGTTCTCGGAAATGTGGCCCTGCTCTTGGAGAACCCTGATTATCCCATCCTCATCGAGGTGGGGCATCTGGACGAGCGTAACCAGGAACCTGAATGGCGCCTGCGCGGTCAATCTGTCGGGAACCTCCGGCATCGAGAGCTCGTAGGTTCTCTTGAGTTCATCTTCCTCCTCCTGGTTCTTAGCATCCTCAAGGCCGAAGTAAATCCTCTCAATTTTGTCAAACTCGTCGTAGAGATTAAGCAATCCCAAACCGAGGTCTATCTTCAGCTCCTTGTTAGGCCTAGACTTAGCGTAGATGAAACGGATTATCCCCGGCTCGAGGACCTCGTAGAGGTCACTGAGAAGGATGACGTTGCCCTTGCTCCCGCTCATCTTACCTTTCTGACCCTTGATTCCAACGAACTCATACATGAGCGTCATAGGTGCCTTCCAACCGAATACCTTTTCCGAAATCTCCCTGCCTGTGTCGTAGGAACTTCCGGCGGCGAGGTGGTCCTTTCCGGCCGGTTCGAAGTCCACATTGAAGTGGGCCCAGCGCATCGGCCAGTCCACGCGCCAGCGGAGCTTGACGTTGCCCTCCCTTATGTCGGTTTCACCCTCACTCCCGCAGTGCTCGCAGTGGTATTTGACATTCCACTCGCCGTCCCAAGAAACGAACTCGGCTTCCCTCCTGCACTTCGGGCAGTACACCATGACCGGCTGCCAGCTCTCCTCAAGGGGTGGCTGCTTCGCCCTCTCGCGGTAGTTATCGAGAACCGCTTTGATTTCGTCGCGCTTCTCCAGGGCGCGCCTTATCTCCTCTGCGTATTCACTAGACTTGTACAGATCGCTCGCGTAGAGGAAGTCCACCTCGATTCCGAGCTTTCTAACTTCATTCTCGAACTTCTCCATAAAATGCTCCGCGTAGCTATCGTGGCAGCCCCACGGGTCCGGAACCTCGCGAACCGGCCTCGTGAGGTGCTCCTTCCATCCCGCAGGAACGTTCTTTGGAACCTTCCTGAAGCGGTCGTAGTCGTCCCACATGTGGATGTGACGGACTTTCTTTCCCCTGTCCCTCAAAGCGTGGCCCACTATATAAGAAGTGAAGAACTCTCTGAAGTTCCCTATGTGAACGTAACCGCTCGGGGTGATTCCGCTCTCGACAACGTACTCCTCTTTGTCGCCCCTTTCATGAATTATCTTTTCAGCCATATAATCGGCCCAGTGAACCATTCTCACCACCCGGCTAAGCTATTCCCTAGGGCTTTTAAGGTTAAGCTTCGTTCGACTAACAATTCATAAAGGGAAAAAAGCACTGATATTAGTAATAATCTTTTGATAATGTAACTACGGGGGTCAATAAGGGAATCAAAGAGGGTGAGCGGGGGGCATATTGTGGTTCACGTGAGTGATTTTGTCAATGCCCTCACGGTGGTTGGAGAGACTTCGAGAGTAAGTCATATTAACCCCAACCCGCTTTATTTTTTGGTGGGATATATGCTGCCCGAATGGACACTCTACGCTCTTATCGCCGCAACTTTTATAGTGGTCGCCATCGGAATCACCAAACGCCTCGGTCCCGATTGGGCGTGGATAAATAGGAAGATAATCCACTTCAGCATAGTTCCGGCCGTGATAATGTTCTACTACGGCCTGATTCCAAAGGAAGTCTTCAGCGCCGCCGCATTCCTTTTCGCCATCTTTCAACTATGGCCCCACCTCAGGAAGAAGGAGTTCTCATGGTACCAGATAGAGCACAACTACGGGGAGGTCTTCTTCGCTTTTTCCGCCTCGGTTGTTCCGCTGGCTCTCCCGCGGGAGTACGCGACGGCCCTGTTACTGACCATGGCGATCAGCGATGGCATTACAGGGGTTGTAAGAGATTTCTACTTCAGGAGACACGGCTTCAACGTGAAGCTCAGGAAACACTGGACCGGCAGTCTAGCTTACCTTGTCACTGCGGTATTCATCGCCTTTACCCTCTTAGAAGCGGGAACTATTGGAAAAATAGGCTGGGCGGCAATTTTAATGATGACCGAGTACCAGCCCTGGTTAGATGATAACTTGGCCGTCCCCCTTGTTGGAACCCTTCTGTTTCTAATCTACTGAGCCCACCTGACCTTCAGGCTATCTTTCTTAACCTTTTTGAACTCCCCGATGAGGGCTTTCCCCGTCCTCTCCATGAACTTCCCAACGTCGGTAATGCCAAGCTCCTTAAGGCCGATGGCATCCACGCCCTCCGGGATTCCTTTGGCCTCGACGTTTATCCCGATGTGAATTTTGACGCTCACGGGAGAGACCGTCGCTATGGATATGCTGAGCTTTTTACCGTTCACGTATATGTCGTCGCCCTTTCTGTGGGTTTTCACGCCGTATTCAGCCAGAACCCCGCAGAGCCTCGCTATGAAGAGCTTCTGGAGCGTTGAGGCGAAGAGGGTGTTGACAAGGTCAAAGACCTCGATTATGTAGTGAACCATGTCGTTGCTCTTGATTTCCTTGCTCGCCCTTAAATCCTCGATGTCTATCATCTCCTCCACTTTAACGTCGCACTTTCCTCGGAAGACGACTAGCGAGTTTCCGAGGATTCCAAAGTTCTTGTAGGCCCAGTGGCCCCCTATTGCGGAACCGTCGTAGTCTATGATTCTATCCTTCACGATGAGCAGCTCCATGATATCACCCCATCCTTTCAGGAAGTTCCATCAACCCTTCAAAGCTTTTTGTGTCCCCACCCACGGGATGAACCAATAGAAGGGACGGTGATTTTAACGTCTTTGATAGGTATCTCTAGATCCTAGGGGGTGCCCTCAAGATCTAGAATTAAAAGCCATATTCAATCATCAAAAGGACTCCACTGGAAGGTTCTTAATGATCGTGGAAAAACATTAGAATTAAGGGATTGGGACCGCGCACAGGCCGATTGACCTATCAAATGCCCAGCCCTCCTTTCAGAGGCAGAATCCTCGGGCCGTTGGGAGCGGCAGACTGAACGGGTCGGTTTCCCTTCCCGCTTACATCCCCGCCCCATCAAACGGGTCTTCTTCCCGAGCCCTCGTCCCAGGCAAAGGACCGGTCGCCCGACCCCCTGCGCCTAGGAGTGGGTGCCTATTTTCAGGGGCCGCTTCGGCCTTAGATGCTTTCAGACCTTATCGGCTACGGCGTAGCTGCCCGGCTACCCCCTGTAGGAGGACCGGTAGACCAGAGGCCGCGGCTCCCTGTTCCTCTCGTACTGAGGGAGCCTTCCCCTCAGGCACCCAGCACCTCCGGTAGATAGCATCCGACCTGTCTCACGACGGTCTAAACCCAGCTCACGTTCCCCTTTAATGGGTGAACACCCCCACCCTTGGCCCCTGCTGCAGGACCAGGATGGGAAGAGCCGACAGCGAGGTAGCAAGCCTCGGGGTCGATATGGGCTCTCGCCCGAGACGACTCTGTTATCCCCAGGGTAGCTTTTCTGTCATCCCTGGCCCCCACCGGGGAGGCTCAGGGGTTCGCTAGGCCACGCTTTCGCGGCTGGACCCGCCTCTTTTACGGGTCCAGTCAGGCCGGCTTTTGCCCTTGCACTCTACGGCGGATTCCTGACCCGCCTGAGCCGACCTTAGGGCACCCTCGATACCTTTTCGAGGGTGTGCCGCCCCAGCCAAACTGCCCACCTACCGCTGTCCCCGCGTCGCGGGTTAGCCATACGGCAGAGGGTGGGCGGTGTCTCATGGACGGCTCCACCCGCCCCGGAGGACGGGCTTCGACGCCTCCCGCCTACGCTGCGCACCCCCCGCCGTATGGCAACGGCAGGCTGCAGTAAAGCTCCATGGGGTCTTCGCTTCCCACCGGAGGTCCCAGGCATATGCGCCTGGAAGTGGTTTCGCCGGGCCCCAGCCGGGGACAGTGAGGACCTCGTTACGCCATTCATGCAGGTCGGCATTTAACCGACAAGGAATTTCGCTACCTTAAGAGGGTTATAGTTACCCCCGCCGTTTACCGGTGCTTCACCCGGTTGAACCCGGGCTTCACATACCGGCACTGGGCAGGCGTCGGCCCCAGTACAAACCCTTTCGGGCTAGCTGGGACCTGTGTTTTTACTAAACAGTCGGGTCCTCCTAGTCACTGCGACCTGCGGATTACTCATCCGCAGGCACCCCTTCTCCCGAAGTTACGGGGCCAATTTGCCGAGTTCCCTCGGCTGGGTTTCCCCCGACACGCCTTAGGCTTCTCACCCAGGGGCACCGGTGTCGGTTCTCGGTACGGTCGCGGTGGATCGTTCCCAGAGGGCTTTTCACGGGCCCCAGGGATCGGCGGAACCCCCCTTACGGGAGGCCATTCGCGCTTTCATCCGGTTCTCGCCATTACGGCACTCCCCGGACTTATACGCTTAGCCGGCCTTGTGGACCGGTCCTCCTACCCCGAGGCGTCACCCCCCGGGCTTGCGTTGCCGCACCTACCACCGCGGTACGGGAGTATAAACCCGTTTCCCTTTTGCGGGCGCCGAGTTACGGACCCGCTTAGGACCGACTAACCCACGGCTGACGAACATTGCCGTGGAACCCTGGCCCCTACGGCGGCCGGGATTCTCACCCGGCTATGCTGCTACTACCAGCAGGATCCACAATACCGACGGGTCCACCGGACCTTACAGCCCGGCTTCCACCCCACCGGCACGCCCGCCTACCCGATCACGGACCAATCGGTCCGTGCGCCGGGGTATCGGCAGCCGGCTTTAGCCCCGTCCATTTTCGGGGCCCCTGACCTCGACGGGTGAGCTGTTACGCACTCTTTAAAGGATGGCTGCTTCTAAGCCTACCTCCCCGCTGTCTAAGGCCAGGGACACCCTTTGGAGTAACACTTAGCCGGCATTTAGGGGCCTTAACCCCGGTCTGGGTTGTTCCCCTCTCGGTTGACGGCTTACACCGTCACCCTACTCCGGCCATCTACGACGGCAGTGGGTTCGGAGTTTGACAGGGAGCCGGGGGATTTCTCCCCCTAAACCCCCAATCAGTGCTCTACCCCACCACCTACCTCCGACCGGGCTATCCTAGGGGATAATTCGGCGGGAACCAGCTATCGCCGGCCTCGATTGGCCTTTCACCCCTAGCCCGAGGTCACAGGAGCGAATTGCACGTCAGCATCCCTATCGGGCCTCCATCCCTCTGTTGAGGGACTTCACCCTGCCCCGGGCTAGATCGACCGGCTTCGGGTCTCATCCGAGCGACTCCGGGCGCTTTCACACCCCGTCCCTCGGCAGCGCCTGCGGACCTGTCGGTTTCCCTGTGGCTTCGGGGTTGATCCCCTTAACCTCGCCGCTCGGATGAACTCCCTGCCCCGTGATCCAAGACGGACGGTGCAACCCCGGTCCTCTCCCCTCGTACTCCACGGTCACCCGTGTTTCCTTCAGGGAGACTCAACCCTTTCGGGCCGCACCCACCTATCGCCGCCTGGTTTCAGGCTCTTTTCACCCCCTGCCAGGGGTGCTTTTCAGCTTTCCCTCACGGTACTAGTTCGCTATCGGTCTTGGGACGTATTTAGGGTTGGGAGCCGATGCCTCCCAGCTTCCCGCCGGATATCCAACCGACGGTACTCAGGGACACCGCAGGAACTCGGGAACTTACGCCTACGGGGCTCTCACCCTCTACGGCGCTGCGTTCCAGCAGACTTCGGCTTCGTTCCCAGGGTTCCTTCGCGGGCCCTGCTACACCACATCCCCTTCGGGTTTCCCTGAAGGGTTCAGTTTGCCCTGTGCCGCTTTCGGTCGCCCCTACTAACGGCATCGCTTTTGCTTTCTTTTCCTGCGGGTACTAAGATGTTTCAATTCCCCGCGTTCCCCCTCCCGACTGGGAGTGCGGCAAGAGCCGCGGGAGGTCCCATTCGGGAATCCCCGGTTCGACGGCTGCCTGCGCCTCGCCGGGGCTTATCGCAGCTTGCCACGCCCTTCGTCGGCGCCCCAAGCCGAGCCATCCACCAGATGGCTTAGGTTCTCTGCCCCCTACTCAGAGGGCTGGGCATTTTTTGGGTCAATCGGCCTATGCACGGTCCTCATCGTGACCCCTATTCGAGGCCTAGGACCCTTCCACCCCGAGCCTAGCTCAGGATGTGCACTTGTTCGTGGTGGACCGGCCGGGATTTGAACCCGGGGCCTCCGGCTTGCAAAGCCGGCGCTCTCCCAGGCTGAGCTACCGGCCCACAGAAGCAGGCCCGACATCCCTTAAACCCCCCGGACGGATTTTCCGGCGATAGGAGGTGATCGAGCCGTAGGTTCCCCTACGGCTACCTTGTTACGACTTCTCCCCCCTCACGGAGCCCAGACTCGACCCGACCTCCCCGAAGGGAGATCAGGCCTCATCCAGACCCCGCTCGGGTGGAGTGACGGGCGGTGTGTGCAAGGAGCAGGGACGTATTCGCCGCGCGATGATGACACGCGGGTACTAGGGATTCCAGCTTCATGCGGGCGAGTTGCAGCCCGCAATCCGAACTGGGAGCGGGTTTAGGGGATTCCCTTCCCCTTTCGGGGTCGGTTCCCATTGTCCCGCTCATTGTAGCGCGCGTGTAGCCCGGGGGTTTCGGGGCATACTGACCTACCGTCGCCCGTTCCTTCCTCCGGCTTATCGCCGGCGGTCCCCCCAGAGTGCCTCCTCCCCAACGGGGAGGACTGGCAACTGGGGGCGCGGGTCTCGCTCGTTACCACACTTAAGTGGACGCCTCACGGTACGAGCTGACGGCGGCCATGCACCTCCTCTCGGCGTGTCCGGCAAGACCTTCAGCCTGGCCTTCATCCTGCCGTCGCCCCCGGTGAGGTTCCCGGCGTTGAATCCAATTAAACCGCACGCTCCACCCCTTGTAGTGCTCCCCCGCCAATTCCTTTAAGTTTCAGCCTTGCGGCCGTACTCCCCAGGCGGCGGGCTTAACGGCTTCCCTTCGGCACCGGGCGAGCTCGAAGCTCACCCGACACCTAGCCCGCATCCTTTACAGCCAGGACTACCCGGGTATCTAATCCGGTTCGCTCCCCTGGCCTTCGTCCCTCACCGTCGGACCCGTTCCAGCGGAGCGCCTTCGCCACTGGCGGTCCTCCTGGGATTATA
The DNA here is from genome assembly GCF_026988555.1 of Thermococcus sp. Classification (NCBI taxonomy): domain Archaea; kingdom Methanobacteriati; phylum Methanobacteriota; class Thermococci; order Thermococcales; family Thermococcaceae; genus Thermococcus; species Thermococcus sp. Next base: position 58,880 of record NZ_JALSLB010000042.1, read on the forward strand.
GGATTTCACCCCTACCCCAGGAGTACCCTCCGCCTCTCCCGGTCCCAAGGCCAGCAGTATCCCCAGCAAGCCCCACGGTTGAGCCGTGGGATTTCGCCAGGGACTTACTGGCCCGGCTACGGACGCTTTAGGCCCAATAATAGCGGCCACCACTCGGGCCGCCGGTATTACCGCGGCGGCTGCCACCGGCCTTGCCCAGCCCTTATTCCCGGAGCTCTTTACACTCCGGAAAAGCCGTGGCGATGCCACGGCACTGGGGGTCCCCCCGTCGCTCTTTCGAGCATTGCGGAGGTTTCGCGCCTGCTGCGCCCCGTAGGGCCTGGACCCGTGTCTCAGTGTCCATCTCCGGGCTCCCACTCTCATGGCCCGTACCGATCTTCGGCTTGGTGGGCCGTTACCCCACCAACTACCTAATCGGCCGCCGGCCCATCCTCGGGCGGTCAAAGACCCTTTCGGCCTGAGGACCTTCCAGTACCTCAGGCCTACGGGGGATTAGCCCCAGTTTCCCGGGGTTATCCCCCTCCCGAGGGTAGGTTACCGACGTGTTACTGAGCCGTCCGCCGGTGCGCGCAAGGCGCCCCATGACTCGCATGGCTTAGTCGGACCCCCATAGCAGTGGCCTCCGGCAGGATCAACCGGAATTGAGCAAGGAGTACGGCCGGTGGGACTTCCCTCAAGGGGAAGTACCAAATATCCGTCCGGGGTTTAGTCGGGATGTCGGGCCTGCCTTACCCCCAAGGGACCCTCCTTCCAGAGTTTCCTTGGGAGCGCATCGTGCTGTGCCCATGGTTGGAGGGCGGGGTTCATTGTGGGTGCTTCGCACCCTGTCCCCCCGACGCCGCCGTCTTGGCACCTGGGCTTTGTCGCACCCTATTCGGGCGCTCCACCCAATAGCGGTGAACCCCACTGATACAAAATTTTTGCAAAAGGATGTTCCAGGGAGATTTTTGAAAAAGAAACTGTTAAAAATCCCAATTATATTCATGAATTTAAACATAAAAACGGCAAAATTTTTGCGGGTTAAAGCAGAAAGAAGAGTATGAGTACGATACCAGAAACCACCGAAACAATGACACTCATATTGAGTGCATCGTCGTGGCTCAACCCAAGACCCTTTCCAGTTGACAACCCAACGTAGCCACCGAGGACCGCCGTTGGGATAGAGGCCACAAACGACAACCAGCGTCCCCCAAGCGGCATCAACCTGTTCACAAAGAGAACGAAATCAAGGGACGCCAGGAGTGTCATAAGGATGAATCCTATTATGTAAGGAAAGGTTCTCTTCATCAGCGACACCACCCGCAGGCACCCGGTACAGTTATGTAGAACATCGAGACGGAAAGAATGCCAACCAGAAGGGCAAGCTTTCTGGTGTCCTCTTCCTCTATACCCATAGAGAGAATAAGGCGCTTTGATACGAGTAGGATCACCATGAGCGAGAGAACTATGGAGAGTCCATTCGCGAAGGAGATTACCGAACCCAGATCGTCAACCACGAGGAAGGAAACCACCATGAGAAGTCCGGCTCCAAAAAACGTCAGAAATGTTAAGATAGCAGTGAGAGAATATATCCCGACCATCGTCCTGCCTCACAGCCTTACTATCTTCGGCACGATGCTTATTCTTGAGACCGGCGTCGGTATGGTGTTCGTGACCGCAAGCTCATCCACGGCTTGGCTCACCCTCTCCACCGCTCCCTCCGCAAAGACACCGTGAGTTGCTGCAACGAAAACCTTCTCCGCACCCATCCCCCTGAGCAGGTTCGCCGCCTTGATCATCGTCCCGCCCGTGCTTATGATGTCGTCAACTATCAGGACGTTCCTGCCCTCGATGTCCACATCGGCCGGCCTCATCTCGACTTCCGTCGGGGAAATGCGCTTCTTCTCGAAGTGGCTGTACTCGAGGCCGAGCTTCTCGGCGACCGCCCTGGCTCTACCGAAAGCACCTTTGTCCGGGGCAAGAACTACCCCCTCCCCAAGCCTCTCAGCGAAATAATCAGCTATCGCTCCAGCTGGAGACAGATTCACCGCTTTACCTGGGAAGAACCTGAGCGTTTCCGGGTTGTGAAGGTCGAAGACGTAGAGCTCGTCGTAGTAGAGACCAAGAGCCCGCATAACGGCCCTCACGCTTATGGGCTCCCCCTCCCTGATGACCCTATCCTGGCGCGAGTACCCGAAATATGGAATCACCACCCGAAGATTCTCAACCCCGCGCTCCCTGAGTGCATCGCCGATGAGCAGGAGCTCAACTATGTGCTCGTCTTGAGGGAAGAACGTTGAGCTCACCACCGTGACCTCCTCAGCGCTTCCCAGAACGCGGACATACTTCTCCCCGTCGGGGAACTTCCTAATTTCAATTCCACCGATCTCCCCACCGAGGGCCGCCAGCTCGTCCCTAAGATGAAGCGCACCTGAACCAACGACGATCATGATACCACCCCCATACTTAACATGGACATGTGGAAGGTTTATCCTTAAAAATCCAACTATGACACCAACACGTTAAACAAGTAGGAGTGCTATCAGCCCCGCCAAGAAGATGCCGTCGAAGGTTCCCGCGCCCCCTATACTAACCATTGGGGCACCAAGCCTCTTTATCCTGTCCCAGTTCATCAGATCAGCGCCTACGAGAACCCCCATCGTACCGCTGGTGTACGCAACGAGTGGGGGATTGCTCCCACCCAATATCAGAGCTAGACCCAGGGCAATAAGGGGCGGTATGAGGGTGGGGATCGCGATACCGAGTCCACGAACGGGACGGGAGAACGCGTGACTGAGGAACGCCGCAATAGTTACCGAGATAGCGATGTTGAGGAGGAGCCTTGTCTCCCCCAGTAAAGATACCCTGGTCAGCTCGTACAGGACCACACTAAGTGGGACGAGGGCACCCCCAACGTTAACAGCTATTACAACGCGATGCTCTTCCATATCAAGATAAGGAACGGGATACGGTATCCCCATGAAGACGACCTGCCTGACCCGCAGTACCGGTTCGTACGTCCGTTCCTCCGCTATGGGAATGTTGATGAAACTGCCAAGGATCGAGAAAAGAAACAGCATCAGGGCAACGGCCGGCGGGATCCCCAACTTTGAAAAAGCAGCCGCAACTACGCTAGAAAACAGGAAGAACAGGAGGAGGAGAGCGAGGAACATGAGACCAATAACCGGGAGGGCGACCGGGGGAATGAGGATGCGCTTATTCATCGCCGACATCACAGAAAAAAGAACGTTTCAGTTTATAAAACCAACGTGGGGGACCGGCAAAAACTTTAAGTCCACCTCCCCCAATGGAGATTGGAGGTATGCCCGATGAAGATTATCTGGTACGGACACGCGTGCTTCTGGGTCGAGACCAACGGTGTGAGAATCCTGATCGACCCATATCCAGATGTTGATGATGATCGGATAGGAAAGGTCGATTATATTTTAATCACCCACGAACACAGCGACCACTACGGGAAGGTTGAGCTCCTGTCCAGGCTCAGGGACGCCACCGTCATAGGGCCACCACCCGTTTACATGATGGCCGTGAGTGATGGAATCACCAAAGTTAAGGAGATACACGAGGGCCAGACGCTTGACCTTGGTAACGGGGTCAGGTTAACGGCGTTCTACATGGAGCACCCATCCAGCCAGTACCCACTTGGATACCTGATAGAAGGAGAGAAGAACGTCCTTCACACCGGCGATACCTATACAACGCCCCACATGGGGAAGCTGCGCGGTAAGGTGGACATCCTGATGGTGCCGATAAGCGGACGTTCAACCGCAAACGAGAGGGAGGCGGTCCAGATAATAGAGGATATCCGACCGCGCATAGTCATCCCCATGCACTACGGCGTCTATGGAACAGCAGATGTTGAGAGACTGCAGGAGGAGCTACGGAAGAAGCGTGTGTGGGTTCTCCTTAAGATCATGAAACCCTACGAAGAGTTTTCCCCCTGAAGCGATGGTGAGAGAATGCTCACCACAGGCGTTGAATCGCTCGACGAGCTGCTGGGGGGTGGCTTTGCCCCAGGGGTCCTAACACAGGTTTATGGTAGCTTCGCCACCGGAAAAACAACCCTTGCAGTGCAGGCCGCCCTCCTAAGCGGGGGGAAGGTGGCGTACGTTGACACGGAGGGAGGATTCTCACCGGAGCGGCTGGCTCAGATGTCCAAGGCCAGGGGACTGAACCCGGAAGAATCGCTTGGCAGGTTTCTCCTGTTCATCCCAATGGATTTTAAAGAGCAGCGACGGGTTATAGGGGGTTTGAAAAGAGTTATAAACCGAGAGTTCTCCCTTGTAGTCGTTGATTCAATAACCGCCCACTACCGAGTTGAGGAGTCCCGCAGGAACCTCACGGCAGACCTTGGCAGACAGCTACAGACCCTCCTATGGGTGGCTCGAAAACACGACATCCCCATAATCGTAATAAACCAGGTACACTACGACTCCCGGGCCGGACGGATGAAGCCCGTGGCCGAGCACACGTTGAACTACAGGTGCAAGGACATCCTCAGGCTGGACAAGCTGAACGGTGGAGGGATGAGGGCGGCGGTACTGGAGAGGCACCGCTTCCGGCCGGAGGGGGGCATGGTTTATCTCAGGATAACGGAGAAGGGAATTGAAGACGCCTTTATCGACCAGGGACAAAACCAAGCGGGGCAAACGCCAAGAGGCATATCTTCATAGGGGCCCGTCTCTCAACATCATTGCGCGGTGTGGATAAGCAGATAAAAAGAGAAGAAGCCCCCGCTTAAATCCTGTCGTGGACTTCTTGGGCTATCCTCAGAACGGCTTTGTAAAGCTTGTCGCTGATTATGCCCTCATCGTAGTGCTCCCTGAGCTTCTCCTGGTCTATTATCTCTTTCTTACCATCAGGCCATTTGACGACGTCTATCTCCATGTCAACGTAGCGGGCACGGTCGGGGTATATCTCCACGGGTGTGTTGATGTTGTAGTACTCACCCTTTAGGTTGCCATCGCGGTCGTAGTATCTGTGAACAAACCACCACTTACCGGCCTCTATCTCTGTTATCACGTAATCTCCTGTCTCTATCGGGATGTCTAATCCATCATAAAACTTGCCGGGCTTAAGACGGCGCCGCATCACTATCCGCAGGGGATTGGTGCTCATCTCCATGATCTCGCCCGGGCCTATCCGAATCCTCTGCCCGTCAGGTTTGCAGTGGTCCAGCGTAAAGAGCCATCCCCTTCTCGGCCCTTTCTTATCGATTAGGGTCTCCCAAAACCCCTGATCGACCTTGACCCTCTGTCCGGGCACCCTGGAGAGGATACCCTCAGCGATATCAACGGCAAAGCTGAACTCAACGTCGTACGCCTTGAGCTGGTGATGGCCGTCGACAGTCGGAACAACCCCATTCCTGATCTCATCCAGCTTCCTCTTCGCACCCCCTCCAAACTCAACCTCGTAGATGTTCCTGCCCTCGATGACCTTCTCCGGAGCGCTGTAGAGGTCGGCTTTCTGGAGCCTGTCCGCAAACTTTGAGAGCTCCTCTATCTCCCCCCTGAGAACGTCCCACTCCTTGTAGGCAGCGGCAGTCCTCCAGAGGATGCCCCAGTCTCCAAGGTCAACGCTGAGGCCCAGTATCCTAAGGCGCTCACGCTCCTTCGGGTCCCGGATCTTCCGGGATATCTTGACGTGTCTCTGGGCCCCAACGGGCTTGGGTATCAAAACCGCATAGTCCCCGGGTATCGTCAGCGTAACGCTCAGATGCGGGAGGAGGTTGTGTTTCTTCACCTGGACCAGAACCTCGTCCCCTTCAATGGCGTGGGGCAGTTCCTCCACGAAGAGCGTGCCTATCGCGCTACCAATGTCCACGTAAACGTGGCGTTCATCCCTCTTAACCACTATGCCCTTGTATATACCGTAGAGCTGGTACGGGAGTTTTCTAAAAAACACGTCTATGAGCTCTTCCTCAAGCACATCTCTAACGGCCTCAACGCCGGTTCCAACGAGCACCACTCCGTGCCGGTCTTTCTTGTCGTACACGTCCACATCGAACTCGTCATATGTTTTCTCAAGGTTCAGACGTTCAACGATTTTCTGGCTTGGCTGGCTTATGCTGAAGCCCCTCTCAAGAAACATCCTGGTAAGGGCCGTGCTGTAGATGCCCCTAACCCTGACTGAAAGTTCTGTGCCTGTAAACACCTTCACCACCCCTCATCTTCTTTTCCACCACTCCGATGAGCGCGAGTCCTTCCAGTATCTCGCCGGCGTCCTGCACACCACTCAGTTTCTCAACGTTTCTCGCCTCAACCCAGAGCAGGCCCCGGGAATGCCAGTCCTTGAGGGTCTCCTCGACTTTGTGAACATCACCGGGTTGAGTGTAGAGCCGGAACATAAACCTTTTTACAACCTCGAGCTCGCCCTCGATTTCATCGATTTTCCTGAGCTTGTCCATTATACTCGGGGGTACCTTTTTTTCCTTTTCGCCCTCCATCAAAAGGGTCAGCCCCTCTACCTCCGCGTCCAGAGCGCTTAAACTCCTTCCGACGGCGTAGTCATAAACCCTGTGAAATCTGGAGAGCCTGTCCATCGCGGTTCCGAACTTTATGCGGGCGTCGTAGTCCGTCGCCTTCGAGAGGAGCGAGAGAACCTCCTCAAGGCGGAACTTCATCTGGTGCTCGTTGCGGTGAATCTCCTTGGTCAGTCCCTCGACCCTTCCTCCTACTCGCGCAAGCTCCCGGTAGAGGGCCGACGCAAGTTCCAGCTTTTCCAGGATGAGCGAGTAAAGCTCCCTAACATTCATTAAAAGGGATTCGTAGTCGGTTTCCTCATACATGGCCGGGAATTTGCGCTCAAACTCCGCATGAAGTGCCTCAAGGCGTGCGACCTTTGCCTTGAGTTCGTCAACGTCCATCGCCACCCCCCTGTATCCTCTCCAACTCACACTACTTGTAGTTTTCGATGGGTTGGGTAAATTAAAGCATTTACCCACAAGCTTTTTTTAAGTTCATTATGTACTACCTCCGGTGCTCTCAATGGTGCTTATAGATCGCTTCGGCAGACCAGTTACAAACCTCAGGATTTCCCTCACGCTGGACTGCAACTACCGGTGCTTTTTCTGCCACCGGGAAGGGCAGACTTCTGGAACATCCCTGGAGATGACGCCCGAGGAGATAGAGAGACTCGTCAGGATAGCATCTCACCTCGGAATAAGGAAGGTTAAGCTGACGGGCGGCGAGCCGACGGTAAGGGATGACATAGTCGAGATCGTGAGGAGGATAAAGCCCCACGTTATCGATCTCTCCATGACAACTAACGGGAGCCGGATGAAGGAGCTCTCCCGCCCCCTTGCCAAAGCGGGGCTGGACCGGGTGAACATATCGTTGCACAGTCTTAAACCGGACGTTTATAGGCGCATAACAGGCGTTGATATGCTGAACGTCGTCCTCGAGGGAGTGGAGGAAGCGGTAAGGTACCTCCGCCCGGTTAAGCTGAACATGACCGTGATGAGGGGACTCAACGAGGGCGAGATATGGGACATGGTGGAGTTCGCCGCGAAGACCGGGACGGTACTCCAGCTCATCGAGCTTGAGACCCCAAGGGAGCTCGAAGAGACGGGCTTCTTCAGAAAGTACTTCTACCCCCTCAAGCCCGTCGAGAAAGAGCTTGAGAAACGAGCCACAGAGACTCACGAGAGAAGGATGCACAGGAGAAAGAAATACCTCATCCCCACCGACCACGGCATCGCAGAGGTTGAGGTTGTTCGCTCCATGCACAACACGGTTTTCTGCGCCAACTGCACCAGATTGAGGGCCACTTCCAGCGGCAGCTTCAAAACCTGTCTCCTGAGGAGGAACGACACGGTAAACTTCCTGACCGCGATGAGAAACGGTGCAAGCGACGCGGAGATCGTCGATATACTGAAGAGAGCAGTGTTGATGAGGGAACCGTACTGGCGCTGAGGTAAAGCTTTTATTGATGACTTTTCTAAGAAAGGATATGTTGAGCACCGCTCAGATAGTTCAACTGGTGGCGGGCGGTTTTCTGCTGGCCCTTGGAATCACGGGCATAGCCATCTCCTACCTGGCCTCATTCAGGATAAAAAAGCCAGCCGCGGAACTGGCCAAGAGGATAATTGTATCATTTTTCTTCTTTGGGATACTCGGGGGCGTCTCGGAGATCCTGACCGTGATATGGGACTCCAACATGTGGGTTCTTATAGCAGTCTCCGTTACACTGGGTTACCTTGTGATGGCCTTCGCCGCCCTCAGATACCTCCGCATCCTCAGCGGTATTGGAAGCGTGAAAAAGAAAGCCCCTGCCGCATCGAAGGAAAAACTGCCAATCCCCCAAACATTCATGGTTTCCACCCCTGATGAGGCAAAGTACCTGCTGGGCACTCTCAAGGGACAATATGGGAAAGCCCTCCTGGCCATAGGACGGGACCACCCCCACGTGTGGGAAGAGAAGTACGGGTTAAAACCTGACAGATATATCTGGCTCACAAGAATTGAGCACGAAGTTGCTGTAAGCCCCAGCAGCTTGCACGTAGTAAACGGGGAGATAGTGAAGTTCCTGCGCAACAACCCCGGAGGGATCGTGTACTTTGAAGGCATAGAGGTTGTCCTCCTGTACCTCGACTTCAACTCGCTTGCAAAATTCCTCCTGGGGGTTAAGGACAGAGTGCTGGTCGAGAGCGCATATTTTATACTCCTGGCCTCTCCCGAAACCCTGAGCGAGAGACAGTACTCAATGCTGCTCCGTGAGTTCAAGCAGCCTAACGTCAAAGAACTCCTTGAGCGGCTCGCAGGGGTGACCCTATTCGGGGCGGTGCCCCCCACAAAAGGAGCAAAGGATAAATACACGAAGGACACGGAAGGAGAGGAAGATGCCGGCGGTGAAAGTTCCAAGGAGAGAAGCTGAGACGGTGAAAAGAAAGCTCAAGCGACTTGGACTCTACGACGGTAAAAGGAGGCCGAAGAGGGGAGACGGATACGTTCTCCTCCCGGTTATTAACGACCCCCTGATTGAAGAACTCGACTACGAGGTTCTCCCGTTGGAGCTCTCTCTCAGACCGGAGAGACAGCTATACAAGAACCTTGAGGGCATCCTCGCCGGGAGACTGAGCAGAGAAGAGCTGGAGTATCTGCGGCGCTACGATGTGATAGGCGACATAGCGGTCATCCAGATACCGTCCGAGATAGAACACAGGACCGAGGATATAATCTGGGGCCTGCGGAAGGTTCACCCGTTCCTGAAGGTTATCGCCAGGAAGGGTTTTCACAAGGGAGCCTTCAGAATAAGGGAGTACTCGATAGTCTGGGGCGAGAAGAGGCTGGAAACCGTCCACAAAGAGAATGGAGTATGGGTAAAGGTGGACCTCTCGAAGGCCTTCTTCAATCCCCGAATGAAGGGCGAGCGCTATCGTCTGGCTCAGCTCGTCCGCGACGGCGAGAGGATTCTAATTCCCTTCGCCGGCGTTCTACCGTATGCCCTAGTAATAGCAAGATACAGGAGGGTTAAAATCACCGCCATTGAGTTGAACAGGGAAGCCTACAAGCTAGGCCTTGAGAACATAGAGCTGAACAGGGAAAAGCTGAAGGGTGAGATAGAATTCATCCACGGCGACGCGTTCAAACTCCTTCCAGAGTTACCGACCTATGACCGCGTCATAAGCCCCACGCCGAGGGGCGTCGATGCCCTTAGATTGACGCTGGAAAAAGCGAATGGGTGGCTCCACTACTACGACTTCGTCCACGAGGAGAGGGTTGACGCTTTCAGAAGGAGAATCATCGGGGAGTGCAGAAGGCTCGGAAGGGACTGCTCGGTGAGGATAAAGAAGGTGAGCGACTTCAAGCCCCACGTCTTCAAGGTCTGCGCGGATGTGGAGATTAGTGTAAGGTCTGACTAAAACCCAATGTTGCATCGTCATGCAACTCCATTACTCTGGCTTCTTTTTGAAAGTTCTAAGAGAAAAAACCTCCATTAGAATGAATTTACACTTGAAAAAAAAAAGGAAGAATCTATACTTTAAGTAAAAGGAAATGTTTATAAGGCGAAGTTGCATAATATTGGCTGCGAACAACCTCACGGAGGTGAACCACATGAAGTGGAAGTCGTGGTTTGCAGTCCTGCTGGGACTGCTGGTGGTTGGAGTGACGGCAGGGGGTACAGGTGCTACAGTGTGGGGGATGTCAGCAGGATACGAAACAGGAGCAACCTCTGCAGGAATAGACCCCCATATACAGGTTTCAGGTTCCTATGGGGGTGTAAGTGTAAGCTTCAGTGTTTCATGGAACGACAACAATGGTGCTGCTTGGGGGGTGTATCAATATGGAAATTACGATGATACGATCCACAAGTTCATTCTTTTTACCCATGGGAACAGACATGCTGTCAGAGATTACAGCACCCCAATAATTCCAATAACCCACATAACATACTCTATTTTAATTAGTATGGGGTATACGTCAACATCTAGGGCAAGTTACGGATACAATGTTATAACTCCCTACACAGTAGTTGTCACAAAGACAGTTTCTCATCCGTTTACTGGATCCACCACCAAAACGATAGTAAATGAACACGCATCGCTACAAGGGTATGTCCCCGATATCAGCAGGATCCAGAGCATCAATCCGATAAATACAGATGAAAGATAATTTTAAAAAATTTATAATTTGAATTTTTTAATAATTAAGATAGAAATAGGGGGTAACGTGATGAAGCGAAATCACTGCATGATCATGATCATTATGACAATGATAGTGCTGGGATACCTTTCATATGCCCCATATGTTGGAGCTACGAGTGCAAACATAAGCTGGAACGGGTGGGTGATGGCAACAGGGAATATAAACGAGGGATATTCCTATAAGATCACCAACATGACAATCGCAGACAACGGCTCGATCTACACCGCAGTTCTGTGGCTGAGCGTTTCAAGATGCACAAACTTAAATATCTCATGTCCGATGACAAAAAGAGTTACATTCATGGTCAAGAAGAGCACTAATACATTCATTCTCGGGGGAAAACCCGCCTTTTTTGCATTCTACTGGCCCAATTACACCCTATCCAGGAGCTTTTATAATCTGGGTAACGAGTTGAAACCTTCAATAACGGAGGTGTACTTGAATAACGAGAGCAAGAAAAACTACGTAGGAAAGGGAATAGATCTCATCGGCCACCCAAGAAGGATTGAAACGTGCACAGGGGTTTCCCCTCCTCCAAACCTTACGTGTCTTGAAACAGAAACTCAAAACTTCACTCCCGACCTAATTTTCAAGGGGCCGTATCCAATTTTCGTCCAAATTTACTACAACTCCGATCCATTTGGAGTAATAAAGAATCGTTCTGTGACCCTGGTAGAGAACGTCATAAACTCTCCCCAAACAAAGGAGTTTTTGAGGTCCGTCCCAGACGTTTCAGAGAATAGCCCCGTTAAAGTGTACCTGGCAATCGCAGGTGCAGTAGTCCTTGCTGGACTGATAATATGGAGGTTGAAAAGATGAAACCTCTCAAATTCGTTGGAGTCGAGCTCAGGTCAATACCCCAACTTATTGTTCTCCTATTATCAGTCCCAGCCATCATGGGGTATCTTGTGTGGGACAAGCTCGCCAGCGTAACCATAAGTGTAAGCTCCTCTGTTTTTCCGGTTCCAATAACCTCCAACGTTCAATCTGAGGTACTCCTCAACATCACCAAGAGAACGGACATTTTCATGAATTTTGGTTTTGCCCAGTGGAAGGCATTTTACAATGCGATCTCAACGGTTATACTCTTTGATTTTATTGTAGGCGGCCTGCTTGGGGCCTTCATCCTTGGGATACCAATAGTCAGGGGGACTATAATACATGACATAGCAACGCTGGGAAGCAAGAGAAGAACTCTTACCACAAGAACCCTCTTCCTAACTCTCTGTGCCCTACTGTTTGCGAGTTTCTCGGCAGTTTTCTTATACTATCTCCCACCGCTGTTTGGTATATCGCCGGACTCCAGGTTCTTCCTTGCTGTATTTGGAACATCTCTCTTGGCTATGCTCTCGGCCGCTATAATTGTCCTGTTACTGACAACAGTCTCAAGGGAGCTAGTGGTTCCAGTTACCGGAATTTTTGCCGTGCTCATCGTGTCCCTTGTCAGTACGAACACCAACCACCTACTACTTCCGTTCAAGGACTTCACGTTTGCATTATGGAATCCCGCCCAGTTTGGTCATCCCGACAACTACATGTACGCGGGTTTTGTGTTGTACGGTTTTCTCACCTTGCTCGCGATTAAAGCCTTTGAAGGGGGTGATTTTTATTAGGGGGTATTTTATGGTGCTGTTTATAATGGCCGCCATGCTCTCAATCGGGGTCATTGGCGTGCTGTATATTCAGTCAACATCTTCACCGGTTCAGACTAGGGCTCTGTTTCAGATTCCCACTATCGGCGGAAAACAGATCAACGAGGTCCAAGTTAGTAGTAAGGAAATTGTACTTCCCATAACGGGGGAATACTCCGTTAAGATGAGGGGCAAAGCTGAGCTATACATCCAAACTGACTCAAAACTCTATAGAAATCCTGAAAAGATCACCATTGACAAGGTCAGAATAATTAGAGTTATACTCCTCAACCAGAGCTCGGACGTTTACGTCGAGCTCAAACACAGAGGGATACCAGATTACAAACTGCCCCTCTTCCTTTTAATAGCCGGCGGGGTGATGGGCCTTGCTTTTAGAGTGTTCAAATTTGAGTAAATCCTATGGTGACGTTAAAGCACTGGATGGCACTTCATTTTCCCTTGCCGAAGGCCTTTCGCTCATCCTTGGCCCCAACGGCAGTGGGAAGACAACGTTCTTAAAGATATTATCGGGGGTGGTCGAACCTGACCGTGGAGAAATTCTCATTAAAGGCGTAGACTACAAGAGATATCCAACATACAGAGTTGGATTTTCATTCGAGAAAACACTAATGTCCCCAAGGGTTAGGATCAGGGAGTATCTCGAAGCCATTGCCGATTACCGTGGTAAGGATAACGTTGATGAAATCATCGAGATGTTTGGACTTGAGGGGTACCAAGGAGCCATGTTCAAAGAGCTCTCCCAGGGGTACAAGCGGAGGTTCCTGGTTGCCACGGCATTTGCCGGAGATCCCGACGTTGTCTTCCTGGACGAACCGTTTAGCAACTTAGACATAGTTTCAAAGGTTGAGCTTAGCAAGACGTTCCAAGAGATAAAACGGAAGGTCAGCATCGTTATAGTGTCCCACATAATCTCAGGGTTAAGGAAGCTTGATTCTATAGTCCTTTTACACAACGGCAGGGTTATCCTGAACAAAATAGGGGGTGACGCCGGCACAATAGGTGGATTCAGGGCACTATTCAGCGATGGAACCGTTGTAGAAAACAACGTTAACGAACTTGTGAACCTAATCAGGATGGGAAAAGAACCAACACGTATCGAGCCGGTAACCCCAGAGGATATAATGTATGGGAAGTTAACCCAAACGGAGGACAAGGGATAGTCAGAGCAATAAATAGATCTCCTAAGAAAATGGAAATCCCCGGAAAATCCCTTTGAGGCGTGTCGCCAAATATAAAACAGAAAAATTGACAATGGGGAGATACAACATCTCATTTCTTCAGGAAGTCAAAAAGCGTCGCTTGCTTGCCCTTCTTTTTTGAGGACTCTTCTTTACCTTTCCCAACTTCCTCAACGGCCTCAATCTCTTCCTCAGCCTTTTTCAGTTCTTCTTCGGTGACTTCCTCTCCCTTTCCAGTTGCCCCTGCGGCAGCAACGTGCTCCTCAAGTTGGTTTCTCTCCCCCTTGAGCTTCTTTTGAATGTTGAGGGTCTTCCCCCATATCCTCCGGGCCAGCTCTCCCTTCCCAGCTAGGAACTCCACCTCTTTCTCCGTCAGGTCGAGGTAGACGACGAAGTGGGCGGCCATCTCAGGGTCGTGCTCGAAGATGGACCTCAGATAGTTGATGGTTTCGAGGGCCTCAAGCTTGGCCATGTGCATCTCGGCCATGACCTTCTTTACTATAGAGTCCCTGAGCGTACGCTCTCCCTTGCTCTCGGTGAGGAGCTTAATCGTCTTGGGTGGGTAGATTCTGACGAAGCCCTTCTTCTTTACCCCTGCAACGGCAACCCCTGCCGTCATCATGTCTGTTGCGTATTTCCAGAGGCTGTAGTTCCCAGTTCTCTGCGCCCTGCCGAGGTGTATGTCGGCCCTGCTGAGTGCCTCATAGGCCCTCGCTATGTCCTCTGGTCTGTAGTAGACGTAGGGGAGGTTTTCGTCTATCCACTGGAGGAGCTCGTGGGGGAACATGTCAACGCCGAGAACAACCAGCTTGGCCTTCTTAGCGTTGTCGGTTGCGAAGAGCTGGGCCAAGGCCTGAAAGACGCTCTTCTCAACATCCCTGTAGGCAAGGACCTCCATAGCATCTTCCGTCCCACCCGTGACGACGGTTTGAAGGTCGTTGACCGCGGCCCTCAGGTCACCGCTGGCCCTCTTGGCTATCTCGTAGAGGAGCTCCTTGGGAACGGTCTTTTTTTCCGCGTGGAGTATCCGGACAAGGGCTTTTATCACGTCCCTCTGGGTCAAACGTTTGTAGTTCACCATCTGAACCTTTGCCCGTATCTCACGGGGAACCTCCCAGTAGCGGTTGGCGGCCAGAATTATGGGGTTCCTCGCACGGTCTATGAGCTTGCCTATCTCCCGCGCACCTCCCGGCTCGATATTGTCGGCCTCGTCGAGAAAGATGAGTTTTCTGTGCCGTCCCAGGATGTCCATGGTGTAAGCGGCCTGAACGTAGCGCTCTATCTTCTCGTACGTTCTCTCATCACTGGCGTTCAGTTCTATAACCTCAAAGCGGTGCTCGCGGGCAAGTGCGTATACCGTGCTGGTCTTTCCGGTCCCGGGAGGGCCCGCTATCAAAAGCGCCCGTTTTTTGGGGATCCCTCCCTTAAGCCACTCTTCAATCCACGCCCTGATGGCGTCCTTAGCTTTCTCCTGGTTGATAACGTCCGCCAGCTTCCTTGGCCGGTACTTCTCCACCCACGGAACCTCGGTCATGGCCTATCACTTGCCCATTATGGTGAACTGAGCCAGTAGGGCCTCAAGCTGTATCATCTCGTTGGCGCCCTCAACGAGTCTGAAGTTGTACTCCCCTATCTTATCCGCCAATGCCACTTTTTTGTCCTCGGGTATCGGGAGGTTGAACACCTCCTTGTGCATCTGGATGAGGACGTCCTCACCGCTTAGACCCTGTTTGAGCAGTATCTCCCTGAGCTTCTCCCTGGCCTTCAGGAAGTCGCCTTCGAGGGCAAGCTTCATCATATCACGCACGTCCTCGGGTCTCGCCCTACTGGCAACGAGGAAGACGTTTTCGTCGGTTATCGTCGTGTCCAGCGCAGCAGCGGCCTGCAGGACGTTTATTGCCCTTCTCATATCCCCTTCGGCAACGTACAGGAGGGCCTGGAGGCCATCTTCGGTTAGGGTAAGCCCCTCGCTCCCGGCTATGTACTCAATGCGCTCCGCCACGTCCTCGTCGTTGAGGGGTCTGAAGCGGAAGATGGCGCACCTGCTCTGGATGGGCTCGATTATCTTTGAGGAGTAGTTGCAACTGAGTATAAAGCGGACGTTGTTCGAGAACATCTCCATAGTCCTTCTCAGGGCCTGCTGGGCGTCTTGGGTTAGAGCGTCGGCCTCGTCCAAGAAGATTATCTTAAAGCTCGCTCCACCTATCGGCTTGGTTCTGGCGAACTCCTTCACCTTCTCGCGGATGACGTTTATACCGCGCTCGTCGCTCGCGTTAAGCTCAAGGAAGTTCGGCCTCCAGTGCTCACCAAAGAGCTCCCGTGATAATGCCAGAGCCGCCGTCGTCTTTCCGACTCCAGGGGGACCTGCGAAAAGCAGATGGGGCATGGAACCGGTTTTAGCGTAGTGCTTGAGCCTTTTGACGATGTGAGCCTGACCCACTATATCGTCCAGCCTTTCGGGCCGGTACTTTTCAACCCACGGTTTTTCGAGGATTTTAACCTCATTAACCTCTTCCGGCATATTCATCACCCTGTCTAAGCCCTATGGTACTTGGTGGTATTAAGCCTTTTGCTGTCCTGATGGACACATCGGTTCGGGTGCAAAACTTTTATACCTCAATGACCAAAAGTCATCGGTGGTTTTCATGGCCAAGCTTGACTGGATTACTGAGGAACTGAAGGAGCTTAAGGAGAAGGGCCTCTACGTGACTATAAGGAAGCTTGAGAGCTCCCAGGGCCCATGGATCGTTGTCGACGGAAAGCGCGTTCTGAACATGTGTTCGAACAACTACCTCGGCCTAGCCGCACACCCCAAAATAAAGGAGGCCGCCATAAGGGCCATCCTCGACTACGGCGTCGGTGCGGGAGCGGTTAGGACCATAGCCGGAACGATGGAGCTTCACGTGGAGCTTGAGGAGAAGCTCGCCAAGTTCAAGAAGAGGGAGGCAGCAATACTCTTCCAGAGCGGTTACAACGCCAACCTTGGAGCTCTTAGCGCCCTTCTAACCAAGAAGGATGATGGTGTCTTCATCAGCGAGGAACTCAACCATGCAAGCATCATAGACGGAATGCGCCTCAGCGGCGCCCCAAAGGTCATATACAAGCACCTCGACACAGAAGACCTTGAGAGAAGGCTCAAGGAAAACAGGGACAAGAAGAAGAAAATCATAGTCAGCGACGGTGTCTTCTCGATGGATGGTGACCTAGCGCCGGTTCCAGAGATGGCGGAGCTGGCAGAGCAGTACGATGCGATGCTCTACATAGACGACGCCCACGGTGAGGGTGTCCTCGGAGACAGCGGAAGGGGTATAGTTGACCACTTCAAGCTCCATGAAAAGGTTGATTTCGAGATGGGTACACTGAGCAAGGCCTTCGGTGTCATAGGCGGCTACGTCGCCGGACCGGAGGAGGCCGTAGAGTACCTCAGACAGAGGGGAAGGCCGTTCCTCTTCTCAAGCGCACCGAACCCGCCCGACGTCGCCGCGGCCATTGCAGCCGTTGAGATACTCCAGCACAGCGACGAGCTCGTCAAGAAGCTCTGGGACAACACCCACTTCCTCCAGAACGGACTTAAAGAGCTCGGCTATGACATAGGCGGGACCAAGCACCCGATTACACCGGTCATGCTCTACGACGAGAAGACCGCCCAGGAGTTCAGCAGACGGCTGTACGCGGAGTACAACATCTTCGCACAGGCGATAGTCTACCCGACCGTCCCGCTCGGAACCGCGAGAATAAGGCTCGAACCTTCCGCCGCACACTCCAAGGAGGATTTGCAGTACGTTCTGGATGCCTTCGAGGACCTCGGAAAGAAGACGGGCTTTCTGAAGTGAGGTTTTGTCGTTCTTCTTTTTACCCTCTCATTTTAGTCTACACACAGGCAGTTGTGGCCTAAGGATCACCGGTTGTATCACCATGCAGCTCCCTTACTCTGGCTTATTTTGACTCATTCTAAGAGGAAATATCAAGTTAGAATAAATTCACACTTGAAAGAAAAAAGAAATAAATCTTACTAATGATAAAAAGAAAAAGTTATAAAGCAGAGTTTAATAGCAGACATTACAGGGTACAAACCATGAGAGGGGGATACCATGAAGTCTAAGGTTTGGAACGGGCTTATAGCCGGGACCACGGGCTTTTTTCTCATTTTGTTCCTTTGTTCGCGAGAATACTTTATAAGGCATCATCTAATACCCGTCTCTTTTGCGGTGCTTGGAGTGCTCGGGTGCTTAAGGGCATATGAATCATACAAGTCCGGAAACAGTTCAAGACTCCAGCTGTATGGAACGCTCGTGTTGGCGGTAACTTTTATCCTCATTGGCATCTGGATGGGTAGTGTGGCAAACAGAGTATTACTGCATACAGGAGGCGGCACGTGAGAGGCGTTGATGTCCATCCAATCGGCTTTATGAGGTGAATTAAAATGCTATTTCCCATTTTTCTTGTGTCGATAATGATTTCGTTTACGCCGGCAACTGCTGTAATTGGTGGTATTACTGCATTCATAGTGTATCGGATAATGAAGAAGAAAGCACCTAATTTGTATACAGAAGTAGCCTCTATTATCGGGTTATTAGTTGGGGCGGGGACTGGAGTGCTGATTTATGGTAAGGATCAATACGTCCATCAATGGCACTCCCTGTGGTGGATACCAAGCCTATGGCTCATAGGGTCGCTGATCGGATTAATAGTAAGTCTAACAAGGAGGTAGCGAAAATGAAGAATAAACCAGAAAAGGCAATATCTTTCATTGAGGGATTTTTTGTTACCTCCAACCCCTGGCTCGCCATTATAGCGGGCGCAATGGCAAGTCTGACCAGGAGGGAGAACAGATACTACTCAAAAGAAGAAACAAGCATTGCCTTTCTTATTGGGACATTAAGTGGTTTCCTTTGCGGCTTAGTTGGGTTCAGAGGGAGTTATTTCCAATGGTGGAATCCCTATTCGAAAGGTATCCTATCGTCTCTAATCGGAGTCAAATTATGGATTCCTGCTGTCATGATTGGACTTGCACTCCGGGAAATCCTCAGGGGGCCCAAAGATGAAGATGAGAAGAGAGGTTAAATGGATGTTGGCCCTTTGGGCATTAGGTGAAGGGGTATACTCATACCAGCTCGTGGGCTTTTATTACCTGCTGAGGGTTTTTAACGCTCCTCTGTCCCGTTTGTGGTTACCCCTACTGATTAACGGCCTCAGATTTACCCTCCAATCACTAATTTTACTTGGAGTTTTAAATCTGGTCTTGAAGAAAGTGCCCTCTCTCAAGCTTTACGCGCTTTATTCAACTCCCCTGGCAATTGCAGGACTCAGCAGTGCAGTGCTCCGATTAAGCCTTCCCTCAGAGATAGGGCTTAGAACTCTTTTAGAGCAACTCCTATTGCTTGTAGGGTTTATCCTTCTAGTCATTGGACTAATCAGGTACTATTCTAAAGAATTTAAAGAAAAGAAAATTAATTGCACACATTACCACACCAATCTTGGCAATAGCGGCATTTTGGATACTTATACCAATCCCACTTTGAGGTTAGATCATGAAGCGCTGGGAAAATATTTTCCATCCATTACTTCCTCCTGATGGCGTTCGCCTTTGACTTCTCACAGGAAGTAATCGCCAGAGGACATTGATTCGACGGTAACTCATCCAATTATCAGAAGGGGAAACCTCTTTATATCCTCAGCAACTCAGTCCACATTGAAGAAGCATACGTCTCATCGGGTGATAAGAATGGGGAGGGCTAATACCTTAATTTTCTCCTTTTTTCTCATTTCCATCCTCTGCACAGGTACTTACCTTCACTGGACGAATCAAAACTCCCAATTCAACTCCCTCATCGGCCAATACCCACACTTCCTCGGCGGGATTTTCACGGGGAATTCTACATACTACGAGTACTACCAGGTAAACGCCAGCGGGAAAGAGCGTTATTACCTCGTCGTCAGGGCAGAGAACAGCAAAGTGCTGAAAATCCGGGAGATTTCGTACAGCGACTACCTCGTCTACACCGGCAGAGCATTGGATATGGCGCGCTCATACGTTGCTGGAATAGTCACGGTTGATTTAAGCTCGGGAAACGTCACTCTAAAAGAAGTTCCCTTCGACGAACTCCCAAAATGGGTTCAAGGGGCCGTGAAAGTTCTGGGCGGAAAATAAAAGTGTTTCAAAACTTCACCCACTCCACCTTGTAGTACACAACGTCGTTGTCCTCGTCAACGACGGCCATCACCATGTTCTTCCTGACGCCGTGGGCAACCCTCACGCGCGCCGTTATATCATTGGGGCTAAAGCGGAGGTTCTCCGGAACCACCCAGATGAGCCACTGGGAATGCTCGTCCATCCCCCTCCTGTAAACGCGGAAGTGCGAGCCGAACTTCAGGGCAGACTTCACCGTGTACCCCCTGTCGCGCAGGTCGGTGTAAACCAGGAGCTTTATGTCGAACTGGTCGTCCTTTTTCCTGCCGAGTTCGACCAGCTCCTGGAAGGAAAGCTCTTCTTCACCGTCGAAAACCATTATCTTCCCCTTTTCCACCAGATAGGCAGCTTCTATCAGTGAAAGGAAGAGCTTCCCGTTCACGACCTCTCCGAAGTAGCGCTTGTTGTAAAACTGGTTTATAGCTTTTTCACGTTCGCTGAAGACTCTGTCCCCACTGAGCTGAAAGACTATCGGCTCCTTCAATTCCTCCCACCCCACTCCTCGACGGGAAGGAGCATGTAGTAGGCATCCTCGCCGTCGGAGTAATAGCCCATAACCCTCTTAATCCTCCTGAAGCCGAAGCGTTCGTAGAGTTTTATAGCGTTTTGGTTGCTCACCCTCACCTCGAGTCCGATCCATTTTGCACCCCTCGCCGCCAGCCTCTCTATGACCTCGGTAAGGAGGGCAGAACCTATGCCGTTGCCCCGGTACGCCGAGTCGACTGCTATGCTCATGATGTGCCCCTCGAGATCCGGCCGCAGATATGCCATGACGTAGCCGATGATCCTGCCGTTGTACTCGGCCACGAGGAACGTATCCGGGTTGTTCTCAAGGAAGACGAGAAAAACGCCACGTGGATACTGCTCCCTGAACGAGGCCCTCTCTATCCTAACGATCTCCGGCATGTCGAAGAGCTTCGCGGGTCTCACTACCACCATCGATAGGGGCAGTCGACCCCCGAATTCTCGGCTGGAGGTGCTCATGTTCTAAAGTACTCGGGAAGCTTTTTAATCCTGTCGGGGTTACCCAAAACGCAGAGGGGGTATCGGATTATTCAACCAGCCCTCAACACCGAAGGCGCTTTTCAAGAGGAAAAAGTAAACCTTATAGCCATCGACGGGAAACTAACGGCGGTGGTGACATGAGGATTAGGGAGGAAGAGGTTGGAATAGTGACTGGTGAAGCGAGCGTTAATTCTTTCCAGTTCTACGCCCAGCCGGACGTTGACTTAAAGTTCGGGGATTTCGTGGTTGCGAAGCTGTGTAAGGAGTCCCGCGAGAGAGAGTGCAGATGGAGCGACGATACTGAGTGGGTTATAGGAACAGTTCGTGGACTAAAGAACATAAACTGGCTCCTCAGTGAGGGGAAGAGCACCTACCACTCCCTTGAACTAGACATAAGGGAGTACGGTGAGAGCATAGGAGAAAACGAGGCCATGATCGTGAGCGTCCGGGTCCTCGGAAGGGTCAAGGTAGACGGCGAGCGGGCGGAGGTGGTCCCCAACCGCGTGCCCATCCCGAACGGGAACAGGGTTTACAGGGCCAGTTCGGAGCTTCTTAAGGCCATTTACTACGGGGGAAAAGCGTCCATAGAGTTAGGGAATCTCCTCCTGAGGGAGGACGTACCGATATACCTCGACGCAAACGAACTTGTATCAAGGCACTTCGCCGTCCTAGCAGTCACAGGAGCGGGTAAGTCCAACGCCGTTTCCGTGCTCATAGGTGAGACAGTTAACAAGCTCAGGGGGACAGTGGTTGTCCTCGACCCACACGGTGACTACACGAAACTCAGGCTGCCCGGAACAGGTAGGGAGTACGTGAAGCTCATCGAGGCCAAGATCACCCCGGAGGAGATGGACAGCGAAGAGCTGGCGGACCTTATAGAGGTCGCCAGAAACGCAACGATACAGAGAGAGTTCCTAGCAAAGGCCTGGGAAACCGTTAGACATGAAAACCAAGGCGTGGGGGGACGCGAGCTCATAGAGCGCCTGATGGAAACGATAAACGAGTGGATAAGAAACAGGGCCACGTATTTCTGGGACGAGGGGAAGGGAGGCTACATCACGGAGGATCTGAAGGGCGAACGTATAGAGACACTGCGTGGGGTTGTCTATAGAATAAGGCGATTTTTACGGAACTATGGTTCCCTTCTGACGAGTGAGGACCTGGTGTCCCAAATAGAGAGCGGAAAGGCCAACGTTATCGACCTGGGCCCCTTGGACGAGGGACAGATGAAGGTCGTCGTCGGCAAGCTCCTCGGGAAGGTGTTTGAAACCCGCCTAGACTACGAAAAGGCCAGAAAAACCATCTCCAGGCTGAAGGACGACCTAGCAGAGAACCACAACTCGGCAACAGCGGATAGGATAATGGAGCTGGAGTCGTTTATGAGGGCCATCGAAAGGAGGAGCCCTGCCCTCGCGGAACCTATACTCATAATAGTAGAAGAAGCACACATCTTCGCACCGCAGGGAGAACACAACGATGCTGTCCGTACACTTAGCAGGATAGCCCGTGAAGGACGTAAGTTCGGTGTGGGGCTGGGCATTGTCTCCCAGAGACCTAACAAGCTCAACGAAGACGTCCTAAGCCAGACAAACACCAAAATAATCCTCCGTATAGTCAACCCCAAGGATCAGGACTACGTGCTCAAGGCCAGTGAACAGCTGAGCTCTGACCTTCTGGGCGATATCGCCTCCCTCGGGAAGGGGGAGGCCGTCATAGTTGGCCAGGCAATAAGCCTGCCGGCCCTTGTGAAGATACACCACTTCAAGTCCCTCTGCGAAAAAGGGATATGCGGAGACTATGGTGGGGAGGACATCGGCATCGTGAACCGCTGGCTGGAGAGGGTAAAACGGGAAGAGGAGGAGAAGAGGCTTGAGGAGATCTACGAGGAGGAAGGCGTTGACATCGATTTCTGAGGTGTTCGCATGGTGAAGTTCGCCCACATCGCAGACGCTCACCTGGGATACGAGCAGTACCGTCTGCCCTACAGGGCCGCCGAATTCGCTGAGGCGTTCAGAAGGGCAGTCGAGATATCCGTACGTGAGGATGTCGATTTCATCCTAATATCCGGCGACCTCTTCCATCAGAGTCGGCCAAGCCCCGAAACCCTGAAAGAAGCCATAGAGATACTCTCGATCCCACGGGACAGGGGCATACCAGTCTTCGCGATAGAGGGGAACCACGACAGAACCCAGAGGCGGATCTCCGCCTACCACCTACTTGAGGGGCTGGGCCTCTTGAACCTGGTGGGCCTGCGCGATGAGGAGGTCGAGAACGAGCACCTGAGAAGCCGTCGCCTCGGAAACAAATTCCTTGTCAGAGGGATATTCGAAAAAGATGGGGGGAGCATCGAGATCCATGGAATGCGATACATGAGCGCCGCATGGCTCGAGAAGAATCCACTTGACAAGATATTCAAACCTAAAGGGGACGCCATCCTCATGCTGCACCAGGGGATAAAGGAACTGGTCGAGGATATGATGGGGATTCTGCCCGAGAGCCAGAGGGACTACTTCGAGTTAAGGCTGGGAGACCTCCCCAAGGGCTACCTCTACTACGCACTCGGCCACATACATAAGAACTTCGAGACAACCTACGACATCGGAAAACTGGTCTATCCTGGATCACTCCAGCGCTGGGACTTCGGGGATTACGAGATAAGGTATCGCTGGGACGGCAGGGCGTTTAAGGCCAGAGACGGCACTAGAAAAGGCTTTTACATTGTGGAGGACTGGAACCCAAGGTTCGTTGAGCTTAATGTCAGGCCCTTTGTTGACATCCGGATCGAGGCCGACGAGGAGACCGCCAAGCGTGAGCTGGAGCGCCTTGGAAAGGAGATACCAACGGAAGCCTTCGTACGCCTCGACCTCAAATGGGAGCGGCCCTTCGACGTGTCCGCGTTCTATAGCCTCCTTCCAGTTCGCTACCTGTACGTTAGAACGCGCTTTGAGAGAAAGTCGGGGAAAGGGGAGAAATCCAGAGAAGTCCCGAAAGTCGAGGACTACTTCCTCCCCATAGAACTGAAGGCCATAGAGCTGGCGGGGGTAAAGAAGCTGAGGAACGTAGAGGAAGTGATCGAACTCTTCCTCGAAGGTGAGTGGGAGCCGAAGGAAAATAGCACTGATGAGAAAGCAGAGAAGCCCAAAGAAACAGGAAAAAAATCCGAAAAAGAAGCCAAAAAATCGCTGGGGGAGAGTTACGGAAAGAAAAAAACGCCCCAGAAAAAAGGGAAGGACCTGCTCACATGGCTTGGTGGTGAGAGATGAGGATAGAAAAGCTCTTGGTCAAAGATTTTCGGTCCCACAAGTTTACAAAGGTAACCTTCACTGGGGGCATAAACCTGATAGTTGGGCAGAACGGGAGCGGGAAGAGCTCACTTCTAGACGCGCTTCTTGTTGGTCTCTACTGGCCCACGAAACCAAAGGACCTGAGGAAGGAGGACATCCTGAGAATAAGAGAAAGCGACGCCGATAAAACCTCCATGGAGATAACGGTCTTCTTCGAGAAGGGAGGGGTCAAGTACCAGGTACACCGAAAGATAACCAGGGGGATAGCGTACATCAAATACCTGGATGGCAACACATGGAGGAGTCTGGAGAGCGGTCAAAAGGGAGTACGGGACTGGATAGAGAAAACAATCCCTTACGACGTTTTTCTAAATGCGATATATATAAGGCAGGGGGAGATAGACGCCATCCTGGAGAGCGACGAGAGCAGGGACAAGGTCGTAAGGCAGGTTCTGGGTCTGGACAAGTATGAGAACGCCTACCGGAATCTGCTGGACGTCCGAAAGGAGATCGAGGGGAGAATAAGATCCATAGAGGATTACCTGAAGAGCACGGAGAACCTAGATGACCTCATATCCTCCATGGAAAAAGAACTCTCAGAAACCCTAAAGGAGGTAAGGGGACTCTCCTCGGAGATCCCAAAGCTCACGAAAAAACTCCAGAAGGCTGAGGAAGAATTGAAACGGCTGGACTCCCTTGAAAAAGAAATAAACTCCCTGATGCTCGCCATAAAGAAGAAAGAGGGCAACCTCAATGCTCTGGAAGCAAGACGTCTGGAGCTGGAGAAAAGGATAACAGAAGCACGGGAGCGTATCAGGGTCCTGGAGGAAAAGGTTAAGGAACTGAAGGGACTTAAGGACAGAGCAGAAGAGTACACACGGATCTCGGAGTTCAGGAAAGATTACTTGGACGGGAAGGCCAGGAATGAGAAGCTCATGGCGGAATATCGGGTCCAAATCTCGGTGATAGATGAGAGACTCAATGAACTGGGAGGCCTCAAAAAGCGCCTTGAGAAACTAATCGACAGGAAAGAAGAGCTGGAGAAAAAAGAGAAGGAACTTGAGGAAGACGTTAAAGCCTATGAAGAGGCCAGATCGCTGACCTCCAGTCTTGAAAGACTCCGGAAACGGTTGAGGTTGAAGCCCGAGGAAGTGGAGGAGCTTGCGAGGAGCATTGATGGGGCCCGGGATAGGAAAGAGGAGATACAGAGAGAGTTCGAAACCATAAACGAGAAACGTGGTGAGCTGAAGAACCTGGCAAAGGAGAGGAACGGGGCGATACTGGAGCTCCGGAAGGCCCGGGGGAAATGCCCGGTCTGCGGCAGGGAACTCACCGAGAAGCACAAGGAGGACATCATCAAGAGATACCATGAGGAGCTGAAAGAAGTCGCTGCCAAGGTAAAGGAGCTGGACGAACGTGAGAGGGCACTGAGAAAGGAGCTTGTACAGGTGGAGGAAGTCCTTAAAAGAGAGAAAGAGCTGATAGCCGCAAGGGAGATCCTGAAGCAGATTGAAGAGGTGGAAGGCAAGCTGAGCGGGTACAATCTGGGGTCACTTAAGAAAAGGGCGAGGGAATATGATGCTCTGAAGGGAGAGCTGGAAAAGATCAAAGGCGAGATGGAGGGCATTCAACGGGAGCTGGAGCGCGAGAGCACCCTAATGAGAAAGAAAGATGCACTCAACAGGAAGTTGAAGAAAGCTGAAGAAGAACTTCTAAGGCTGGACAAGGAACTAGAATCCCTCGGGTTCTCAAACATCGAGGGTCTGGACTCTCGGATAAAGGAGCTGGAACCGGCGTATCAGAGATACCTGGAGCTCAAGTCCGCACCCGCAGAGCTTGGAAAAGAGAGAAAAGCACTGGAGAGATTCGGGAGGGATATGGAGAGCCTGGTGAGGAGGCTCAATGAAGGGAGCAGAGAGCTCGAGTCATTGAAGAAGGAGCTGAAGGAGAAGAAAAGTGCCTATAACCCGGAAAAACATACCGAGGCCAGAAAGCACTTCATCAGGCTAAAGGAGGAGCTCGCCACGAAGAACGCTGAACTTGAAGGGGCAAAAAAGAAACACGACGAGATAATGGGGAGACTGAAAGAGTTCAAGGAGGAAAGGGAAGAACGTGAACGGAAGCTTCTGGACCTACAGAAGCTGAAAAAAGCCCGCGAAAGAGTACAGGAGCTGAGAGAAAATGTAAGACGATACAAAGCAATGCTGAGAGAGGACGCCCTGGCAAAGGTCGGTGACGTGGCCAGCAAGATATTCGAGGAGCTGACGGAGGAGAAGTACTCTGGGATAACGGTCAAGGCGGAGGAGAACAAGGTGAAGCTCGGCGTTGTTTACAACGGGAGGGAGCACGGACTGGGTTTCCTGAGCGGCGGCGAGAGGATAGCCCTGGGGCTGGCGTTCCGCCTTGCTCTGTCTCTGTATCTGGCGGGAGAGATGAGCCTGCTCATCCTGGACGAGCCAACACCTTACCTCGACGAGGAGAGACGGAGGAGGCTCGTGGACATAATGAGCCGATACCTGAGGAAGATACCGCAGGTCATAGTCGTCTCCCACGACGAAGAGCTCAAGGACGCGGCGGACCGTGTGATAAAGGTAAGCTTGGAAAACGGAGTCTCCGTGGTGAGGGAGGTAGAACTGGGGGTGTGAGCATGTACCGTCTGATAGACAGAAGGAGCGTTAACAGGATCAAGGAAATGCTGCAGAGGGGCTATGAAGAGGCGAGGGAGAGGATGGCTGAGGTGGAGTGGCGGCCCCTCCCGAAGGAGAGGGAGAGCTGCACGGTATACGCCGTTGATGGAAGCCAGGGAAAGCAACGACTCAGCGGGACAATATTTTACACCGTCTCCTCCTACGCCTTTGGAAACGGACCGAGCTACCGTCTGGTGTACACGAACGCCATGCTCTATAACCAGGGGATATCCGACCAGATAATCCGCCTCCAGATGGAAACCCTCGAGAACAAACTGGGATTCCTAGCCGCGGAACTCGGGGAAGTTGAGTACGTCATGATGGACGGAACGCTGACCGGCTCGCTCACAAGGCCGCCCGTTTATCCGGAGAGCGTGAGGGGGATAACGACCATAAAGAACGCACTGGGAGACGACGAACTTGGGAGACTGGTTGACGACTTCGTTGAAAGGCTGAAACAACACTACGTGGAACTTGAGGAGGAATTAAAGAGCACAGGTAAAGTCTCCACCTGGGTCATACTGGCCGATGAAGTCCTCGACGAGTACTCCAGCTACTACAGAGCCATGGTAGGACACAGGGAAAAGAACTTCGACGGTACTCTTCCAAAACAGCTCAGGGTATCGCAGAAGAAAATTGAACGGGCCATTGAGGAAGGTAAAACGGTGGAAGAACTCTATACGGAGATCCTGGAGGAGTATGGAGAAGACAGAATCTTAAGTCTTGAGGACGCCCGTAACTCCGTTCACGTCGTTCTCGGATACCTAGAGTATCTGTACTCGCTGGAGAAGCTATTAGAAAGCGGTCGGTTCGATCTCGTATACGTCGCCAAGAGCTTCTACAACAGGAAGCTCACCCAGAAGCTGGGCATAAACGTGGTTGATGTCCCGTACCTGGACGCATACCTGCGGAGGAAATTCGGGGAGGAGATACCCGGTTACTACATCATAACCCAAGGGGGCGGGCCAATAAGCCACCGTTTGCCCAAAGTCTTGAGAAGGCACTTTTCCACGGTCGAACAGTACATCAAAAGGGGAGTTGCCATGGCCTACGTAAGGACAATGAAGGGAGGGGTGATATACCTCCTCCAGAGCAACAGAACGATAGACGAAGAGCTCCTGAGCAGGGTACTATGGCACGAGAGTAATGGGTACTTCAGACCGCTGCAGAGGGCCCATGAGGGTGTTAAGATAGAGAAAAAGGCGTTTGAAGCCGAGCTGGCTGCACTGCTGAACATAATGAAAAAGGAGAGTCCGGAGCTCAGGGTCTTTCTGAAGTACGGACGCTCACCCCTGGAATGAAGGGACTGAGGACAAAGAGACGATCAGCCCTCCACGGTCGCCTCAAAAGAGGCCACCATGTCCGCGTAGCCAGGATCAACTCCCCTGAGATACCCTTTCACTTTTCCGGCCGTGCCCCAGCGATCAGGGCCTGCGAGGACAAGGACCACCTGTCCATCGGCCCACACATCGCTTTTGATGATTATCCCCCTCGTACCGGTCCGAATGGAGTTCTGCTCGTCCACGGTGAGGGCCTCCCTGACGTAGGCCCCAACGCCGTCGTACGCGTCAGGGCCACCGAGGATTATCACGAAGGGGCTCTGCTTGTAGGCATCAAACTGGGTCGCGGTCACCCTTTTGACCGAGAAACCCAGGTTCTCAAGCTGCGCGCCCAGGAGATCGCCCTTAATGTCCCAGTCTACGTTATTCGCCAGTATCACAACGTTGGGGGTCTTCTCTGAACCCCCTATAACCCAGCTAACTAGGTCACCAAGGATGTTAAGCTCCACCCCGTTCCCTTCCTCAAGGTCAAAGGAGGTATAGACCGCACGGTAGGGGCCGTCCATACGGAGGATTCCCCCCGTGTAGTCCACGGTGTGCGCAAAGACTTCCGGAAAATGCCTTCTTGCGGCCCACAGGAACCTCCACATCTCCAGGTCGGAGGGGGAAGGCAGAACGTTAACAACCCGGCCGTTCACGGAGACCGAGACGTGATCGTCCATAAAAACCGCGTTGGAAACCGCATCGGCGAGGGGAAGCTCGGCGGTCATGCTGAAGTTAAAAGACCTGCCGCTCATGCCGGTCATCACCGAGGCGAGCCCCCGCAACAAGGTGTCGTTGTCTTCCACGAACCTGTTAAGCGCCCTCCTAGCCATCGCGCGCTGACCATCGGACAGTATCACCTGCCACCCGACGGTGTCGTAGGAGGAGGGGGAGATCCCAGAATACCCAATCATTAAAGTAGAGCCAGTGTTCACGTAGGGGAGCATTACAGAAACGTTCTCAAAACCGCAGGATGAACGGACGACTTCTTCAAGCTGAAGCAACCCCATCCCCAGCATCCCCGCGATGCTCGGCTCGTTCGTTGCGTTGCCGATGTGAAGGGGATTGGCCCCGTCAAACAGCGTCCCCCCTGTCACTATCAAACCGGCGTGACTCGCCTTCAGGTAGCTCTCCAGGGCACGCATCTCATCGGAGTTGAGACCCCAGTTCGGGAGCCAGAGGTCGGCGAGTATTATCGCCTTCGGTCCGATTTTTGATATGGCCTGCGGTAGCTCCGAGGGGGAGATTACCGTTATATCGTACTTTGCCGCGAGCCGCTCCCAGTGATGTTCCCGTATCATCCAGTGGGGAACAAGTTTCAGCGGTGCCACCGCGGCTTCGTAGTCGGAGAGGTTGTAGTTGTAGAACTCCAGGGAGGCGTTTATCATGTCCACAACCGAGTTCAGGGAATCAAGGTAGGATCTGGCGTCCACAGACGGGTCAACGATGAGTACCCGCTCCCCGGAGGGGTTGACAACGTAGAACGTATAAACCGGACTCACGGAAACCTTTCCCGTCGGTCCCGTGACCACGACTTTAAAGTCCACCTTAACACCGGGCTGCTGGGCCGGTATGGTGAGCTTCTTGTAGTACACGTAAAACTTGTCGGGGTTATTGCCGTAGTAACGGTTTATTATGGACTGGTACACGTTCCAGCTCTCGCCGGCGGCGGCATCCTTAACGAAAGCGGTCTTCCATTCACCGTCGTTCACCCGGTAGTAAGCGGTGACGTTCTTCGGCGGAAACATGTCAGCAACGTAGAAGTACACGACCTCCTCGGCACCGGGTCCTATTGAGTGGCCACTTGGGACATTTCCAACGATTATCAGCGGCGGGTAAATCCTGCTCACGATAACGGTGGCCGAAGCGACTGCCATCACAGAGCAGAAGAGAATGAGAACAAAGAACAGTGCGGGGACCCTCCTTCTCATCATGTATCACCATCCAGAGTAGGTCACCGAAGTATTTATAGGTTCCTCAATCCCCGGAAGGTGTTCCGAAAGATTTAAACGAATGGACAAAAAATCCAGGCACATGAGAAAATGGCTCCCTGCGCTGGTATTCCTTTCACTGGTATCCCTTTTCCTGGGTGTTTACGTTGGTTCGGTGAGAGTCCCCGCGTCGCAGGTGAGCACCGGGATAGCCTACGGCGTGGCGAGGGCCCTTCACCTAACCGGGCCATCGAGACCCCCAGAGTCCTTCGTCATAATATGGGAGATCCGGTTCCCCAGGGTTCTGCTCGCGTACCTCGTCGGCCTGGCACTCGCGTCCGCAGGTGTTGCGGCTCAGGCACTGTTTAGAAACCCCCTGGCGGACCCGTACATCATAGGCGTGAGCGCGGGCGCCAGCATCGGAGCGGCGATAGCCTCAGTCTATGCCCCTTCACAGATGGGCCCCTTTGCCCTAGTCTTCGCGGTGTTCTCGGTTCTCGTTGTTTACAGCGCTGCAAAGGTCGATGGGAACGTTCCCGTGGATACATTGCTCCTGGCGGGGGTCGCGTACGGGTTCATGGCCAGCGCGGTAACTTGGTACATAATACTCAAAGAGGGCGAGAGGGCCCGTGTTACGTGGATGTGGATGATGGGAAGTTTCAACGGTGCATCCTGGGTCGACGTGGGGCAGATGGCCGTGGTGACCCTTCTGGGCACCGGTTTCTTAATATGGAAATGGCGCGAGCTCAATCTTCTGCTTCTCGGAGAGGAAAGCGTGGCCCTCGGTCTCGATGTCTCCCTCTACAGAAAGCTCACGGTTGGCGCGATTGCACTGTTAACGGCGTTTGCCGTCTCAACGGCAGGCATAATAGGGTTCGTGGGGCTTGTGGCGCCACACATCATGCGTATCCTCCTCGGACCCAACCACCGACGGCTGACGCCCGCCGCCGCGCTTCTTGGAGGAGTAATACTAGTTACGGCGGACCTCATAGCCAGGGTGCTATCAAGACCGACCGAGATCCCCGTCGGGATAGTGACGGCACTCATGGGCGCACCCTTCTTCCTTTACCTCCTGCGGAACCACAGAAAGGGGGTGTTCACCGCATGAGGGTCGAGGTGAACATCTCCTTTTCGTATGGCGAGGTCGAGGTTCTAAGGGACGTTGAATTCTCGGCCCGAAAGGGGGAGTTACTTGCCATAATCGGGCCAAATGGGGCGGGGAAATCAACCCTCCTAAAGTGCATGGTCGGCATGCTGAAACCCCGGGGGCACGTAACGGTGGACGGGGCGGACGTGCTCTCACTGAAACCCCGGGAGAGGGCAAAGATGATAACCTACGTCCCCCAGAGCTCCCTCCCAGAGTTCGCATTCACGATAGAGGAGTTCGTTGAGATGGGGACCTACGCAACAAGAGGGGACGTGAGAAGGGCCCTGGAGACGGTAGGGCTCTGGGAGCGGAGGGACGAACCCGTGACGAACCTCAGCGGTGGGGAGTACCAGCTGACCCTGATAGCGAGGGCACTGGCACAGGACAGCAGGGTGGTACTACTGGATGAACCCACCTCCCACTTGGACATAAACCACACCCTCCAAGTGATGGAGCTGCTCAAAAGGATGAAGGAGGACCACGTGACCATCCCCGTCCTCCACGACCTAAACCTCGCACTGACCTACGCGGACAGGCTGATACTGCTCCAAGGAGGTAGGAAAAAGTGGGAGGGAAAACCAGAGGAGCTCGAACCATCAGTTCTGGAGGAGGCGTATGGGGTTAAGGTCAAAATCCTGGAGATCGAGGGCGAGAGGCTGCTCCTAGCAGCACCCTAGCAAAGGTTTAAAACATGAGGGGGAAATAAGCTCAGGGGTGAGAGAATGGAGACCAAGAAGACCGGAACCACCACCGTGGGAATAAAGGTTAAAGAGGGGATTGTGCTTGCCGCCGACACCCAGGCTTCACTCGACCACATGGTCGAAACCCTTAACATCAAGAAGATAGTCCCGATAACCGACAGGATAGCCATCACAACAGCCGGAAGCGTTGGGGACGTGCAGGCACTGGCCAGGATGCTGGAGGCCGAGGCAAGGTACTACCAGTTCACGTGGGGCAAGCCCATGACGACGCGGGCCATGGCCAACCTGCTCAGCAACGTCCTCCAAGAGAACAAGTGGTTTCCGTACATGGTGCAGATAATAATCGGCGGCTACGTCGATGAACCAACGCTGGCGAGCCTTGATCCCCTCGGTGGCCTAGTGTTCGACGAGTACACGGCAACCGGCTCCGGTAGTCCCTTTGCAATAGCCGTTCTTGAGGACGGCTACAGCAAGGAGATGGGTGTTAAGGACGCGAGGGACCTGGCGATAAGGGCCGTAAAGACCGCTGGAAAGAGGGACGTTTACACCGGAAGCAGGAAGGTACAGGTCGTTGTCATAACAAACGCGGGTATGAAAGAGGAGTTTGTGGAGTTCAAGGACTGAAAGTCTTTTAACCTTTTTCACCCCACCATATCCCATGAGTGGATCCGGAAAAAAGCTGGTCGCAGTGGTGCTGGTACTCCTCTTCTTCACCATCACGTACGCCGCCGTTAGGGTAAGCTGTGAGACCGAACCCGTTCTACAGCAGGCCAAGGAGATCCTGAAGGAAGTTCAGGAGATAAGGGGGCTGAAGTTCAAGGAAGAACCCCAGATCATAGTGATAAGCAGGGCGGAGGCCCTGGCAATGTGGAAGCCCTCGAAGGAAGACCTGGAGACCCTGAGGATGATGGAGCACGTGTACAAGATGAGTCTCCTCATAAGGCCCAATTATCCTTTCTTACAGAGGAAGGAAGAGCAGAGGGCCGGTTGGATGGCGGCGACAGTGGGGGACAGGATATACATAATCAGGGAGAACTTTCTGGGCAACCCGGACACGGCCCGTAGGGCGCTGGCCCACGAGTCCGTACACGTCCTTCAGAAGCAGTGGTTCAACGCAAAGTACGGGGCAGGCACATTTGATGGAACACTGGCGGTAAGGGCGCTCGTTGAAGGGGACGCGGATCTGGTTGCGGACATATACTGTGAGAGAAACAGCATCCCGATCCACAAAATAACATCCCTGAGCGGCGATCCCGTAACCGACATAAACATCTTTCCCTACGTCTTCGGCGACTCCTTCGTACGCTACCTCTACGAAAAAGGCGGATGGAAACTCGTCAACGGGGCATACAAAAGGTACCCGGTGAGCACAGCGCAGATAATGCATCCACAACTCTACCTCACCAACGTGACACCCGTGAACGTAAGCGTTCAGTCGCCTGCGGGCTGGAATGTTCTCTACGACGACAGGATGGGAGAGTTCTATGTTTACATCCTGATGAGGGATCACGGGGTTGAGAACGATACCGCCTGGCGGATCGCGTCCTCCTGGCAGGGGGACCGCCTCATTCTGGCGAGGAAAGGTGAGGAATATCTCCTCCTGTGGAAGGTAAAGTTCCAGAACGGAAGCGCGGCCAGGAAGTTCACGGAAGAACTCCAGACGCTCATGAGAGGCAACACGTACGCGAACTACACGGTAAGCCTGGGGGGAGGTTTTGTCACCCTGAAATCGGAGAGGAGAGGATGATTATGAGACTCAGGTGTCCCATGTGCGGCAGACAATACGATGGGCCGGTTCAGAGGTGTGAGTGCGGCGAACCGGTCGAGTTCGAGAGACTCACCGGGGAACCATACATAGGGAAATCGGTTTGGGAACGCTTCTGGGACTTCTGGCCGGTCAAGCCTGAGCTGGGGCTTTCGCTCGGCGAGGGCGATACACCTCTCATCAGGTCAAAGCTAGGAGAGGAGCTCGGGATAAAGCTCTATCTCAAGAACGAGACCGTAAACCCGACGTGGAGCTTCAAGGACAGGGGCACTTTCTTGGCGATGAGCTACGCTCTCAAAGCAGGTTACAGGGCAGTCGGAACGGTTTCAACCGGCAACATGGCGGCGAGCGTTTCGGCCTACGCCTCACGCTTTGGGCTGAAGGTGAGGATTCTCGTCTCCGAGAGCGCGAGCGACGAGAAGCTGAGGGCCGTTTCGGTTTACGGCGGCGAGGTCATTAGGGTTCACGGCGACTACGGGAGGCTCTACTTCGAGAGCCTGAATCTGGGAGAAAAGCTCGGGATCTATTTCATGAACTCCGACAACCCCTTTAGAATCGAGGGCTACAAGGGCATAGCCTTCGAGATAGCAGAGGAGATAAGCCCTGACTACGTTCTAATCCCGACCAGCTCCGGCGGGCTCTTCCGGGGAATAGCCAAGGGCTTCATCGAGCTCCACGAGAGCGGACTCATCGATACAGTTCCCACCCTCATCGCCATCCAGGCTGAAGGCTGCCCACCGATATGTAAGGCCTTCCGCGAGGGGAAAACGAAAATAGAGCGCTTTCAGAGTCCCAAAACGATAGCCAAGGCCATAGCCAACCCATATCCGCCGAGCGGGAACGCGGTTCTGATGCTCATGAGGGACTTTAGCTGGAAATGTATGTCCGTTTTCGACGAGGAGATACTTGAAGCGCAGAGGAAGCTCGCCGACGAAGGTCTCTTTGTCCAGCCGGCGAGTGCTACGGGCATAGCGGCGTTGGAGAAGCTCGACCTTCCGGGAGGGACAAAGGTCGTCTCTATACTCACTGGTTCAGGGTTGAAGACGCTCAAAACCTCTCCAAAAGGCGAGATAAGAGAGTGCCCTCTTGAGGAACTGAAAAACTGCCTGAGGTGAGAAAAATGCTCGTTGGAATAGGATTGATGCCCCACGGAAACCCGGTTCTAGAACCGGAGGATGAGGAAACTGAAAAGCTGGCACGGGTGCTCGAAAAAATTGGAGAAACGTTTTCGGATGTCGACTCCTACGTGCTCATCAGCCCGCACAACGTCAGGATGAGCGAGCACCTGGGGGTGGTCATGGCCCAACACCTCATTTCCTGGCTCGGTTTCGATGGAGTTGAGCTTCCGGGGGAATGGGAAACAAACAGAGAGCTTGCGAGGCGTATATACGAGAAAGCCAGAGAGCACAGATTTCCAGTGGTTGACCTTCACTTCGCCAGCGGGAGCGGCAGGTATTCAAGATGGCCGCTGACATGGGGCGAACTCATACCACTCCATTTCCTGAAGAAGAAGCCGCTGGTCCTCCTAACACCCGCAAGAAGCCTGAGCAGAGAATCCCTCCTCGACTTCGGAGAGGTGCTAGGAAAGGTCATTGAGGAGAGCGGAGAGAGGATCGCGCTGATAATAAGCGCCGACCACGGACACGGACACGACGAAAACGGCCCGTACGGAAGGGTGAAGGAGAGCGAAACCTACGACAAACTAATCATGGAGCTGATCAACGAGAACCGCCTTGAGGAACTGCCAAAAATCCCCCAGGAGCTCGTGAGGAAAGCACTTGTGGACAGCTACTGGCAAATGCTCATAATGCTCGGAGCGATGAGAAAGACGGAATTCGAACTGAAAAGTTCAGCGTACGCCTGTCCGACGTACTTCGGCATGGCAGGAGTGCTGTGGGTGCGGAAGAACTAAAGAACTTCAAAGCTCACCTCAAGCAGCTCTCTGGCTCTCCTGAACCTGACCTTTCTGATTTTTATCTCCCCTATCTCACCTGTCGTTTTCGTGTGCCTCTCCTTGCAGGCGTTCACGTTCCAGCCCTCGATAACCACGACCCTGAGGGTTCTTACATCCTCCGGGATGGGGAAGAGGTCGTACATATCCTCGCCGAAGCGCTCCTCGGCCTCATCCCTGGGCAGCTCGTAAACCCTAACCGGGACGTTCTCCTTAACCTTCTCGTTGGCGAGGCGCTCTATTTCCTCTACCTCCCCTGGAGTGGGTTTTCTGCTGAACTTAACGGTTAACCTACCCCGGTTTCCTTTAACGTAAACGCTTGCTGTCCATCTGGCCTTTTCTCCAAGAACCTTGACGACCGCGCCCTTAAGCACGTGCAGGGCGGTATGGGTTTTGATCTCAACCGATAGCATAGGCATCATGGGACATCTGCAGAGGACTTATTAACGGTTGCGACGAAGTTGTACAGGGATCGTCATGGTGAAGCTTAAGGAAATCGCAGAGGAGTTGGGGGCGGAGATGCTCCACATTGGAAGACCCGTAAAGACCGTTGAGCAGGCCACGAGGGGAACCGGTGCATCCCCAAGGCAGGTTATAAAGTCGCTCGTGATAATAAGCGAGAGGGGGCCGCTACTCGTCATAGTCGACGGGGAGTCAATGGTCAGCATGAGAAAGCTGAGGAAGCTCTTCGGAAGCTGTCGCTTCGCGAGGCCGAATGAGGTTAAAGCACTCACGGGATACGAGGTGGGTGGGGTTCCACCTGTCGGGGTGCCGCTAAGAACGATAATTGACTCACGGGTTCTGGAGAACGAGTACGTCATCGGCGGAGGCGGCGCCGTGGATAAACTGCTGAGGATAAGGCCACAGAAGATCGCGGAGTATCAAAAGGCCGAGATACGGGAAGTAAAAGATTAAGTCTCCACGACATCCTGCCTCCCACGGTAGAAAAGATGCCGACGTTTGAAGGTTTTTCAGTCCTCTCAGGCCACTACCGAAGAAATCCTGCCAAAAGGTTTCTTTGTTCAACAAAAACCGTTATAAATGCCAAAAACGAGACTTCAGTGCCGTATTAAAAACTTTTGAGGTGGTCACCATGGCCGAAAAGAAGAGAAAGAGGGTTCTCATTTTGGGCGCCGCAGGTAGGGACTTCCACAACTTCAACACGTTCTTCAGGGACAACCCCGACTACGAGGTCGTTGCCTTCACCGCAACCCAGATTCCGGATATTGAGGGCAGGGTCTACCCCAAGGAGCTAGCTGGAGAGCTCTACCCGAACGGGATCCCCATCCTCAGCGAGGACAACATGGAGAAGATAATCAAGGAGCACGACATCGACGTCGTTGTCTTCGCATACTCAGACGTTCCGCACGAGCACGTCATGCACCTCGCGAGCAGGGCTCACAGTGCCGGTGCCGACTTCTGGCTCCTCGGCCCGAAGAGCACCATGCTCAAGAGCACCAAGCCCGTTGTAGCGGTTACAGCAGTCAGAACCGGCTGTGGAAAGAGCCAGACCAGCAGGAAGGTCGCCCAGCTCCTCCAGGAGATGGACTACAAGGTCGTCGCTATAAGGCATCCGATGCCCTACGGCGACCTCAGGAAGCAGATGGTCCAGCGCTTCGCCACCTACGAGGACCTCGACAGGTACGAGTGCACCATCGAGGAGCGCGAGGAGTACGAGCCCTACATCGACAGGGGCATGGTTGTATATGCCGGCGTCGACTACGAGAAGATCCTCCGCGAGGCCGAGAAGGAGGCAGACATAATCCTCTGGGACGGAGGAAACAACGACTTCCCGTTCTACGTTCCGGACCTCTGGATAGTCGTCACTGACCCGCACAGGCCAGGCCACGAGCTCAAGTACCACCCAGGTGAGACCAACTTCCGCGCCGCTGACGTCATAATCATCAACAAGATTGACAGCGCCAACAGAGACGACATCCAGAAGGTTCGCGAGGACATCGAGAAGATCAACCCGAACGCAGTCGTCATCGACGGTGCCTCACCGCTCTACGTGGACAAGCCGGAGCTCATCAAGGGCAAGCGCGTTCTCGTCGTAGAGGACGGTCCAACCCTCACCCACGGCGGCATGAAGTACGGTGCAGGTTACATAGCGGCAAAGAAGTACGGGGCCAAGGAGATAATCGACCCGAGGCCCTACGCCGTCGGCTCGATCGTCGACACCTACAGGAAGTACAGCCACCTCGACGTCATCCTGCCGGCCATGGGGTACGGCGAGAAACAGATCAAGGAGCTCGAAGAGACCATCAACCGCGCAGACGCCGATGTCGTCGTCATAGGGACCCCAATAGACCTCAGGCGCGTGGTTAAGCTCAACAAGCCGGCCGTCCGCGTCCGCTACGAGCTGGAGGAGATCGGCGAGCCGAAGCTCAAAGATGTGCTCAAGGAGTTCGTCGAGAAGTGTGAGAAGCTCAAGAAGTGATTTCTCCAGAACTGGGGAAAACCTTTTATTTATTTCCCTCGTTTTCGTTATGGTGATCCCATGGACGAGGTGGCATTCTTCGGCGCGATATATGCACTCGGCCTCCTCCTGATGATTCTCCAGCTCGCGGCTCTCGTGTGGGTGATCTACGACGTCTTCACGAAGCAGAAAAAGATGCCAGACATTGAGAAGGTCCTTTGGGTTGTTCTGGCGTTTCTATTCACGGTCCTCGGGGCACTGGTGTACTACCTCGTGATCAAGCGAGAGGATAAGTACGAAGAGAAACCACTGGAACCTCCGGAAACCCCGGAAGAACCCATAGTGTACTGACCGGAAGCCTTTTAGGGAGTGACGACAACTTATTCTGCCCGGGGAGTGCCGCCGAAGGCGGAGCCGATGAACTTGGGCGGGTTATTACCCCCTTTAAGGCTTTTTGTGATTCAGCTCAGGAAGGGTGACAGAGCGGAATTCCAATCGAGGTTTTTAAGCCCTGAGAACCCGCACTTCTCAAGTCGGGAACAATAAGTGGCATTCCGATGGGCAACCCTGGGCTTATGCGGGGAAGATAGAGATAAAGGCAGGTATTCAAGAGATGTAACCGTGCTCGAAACGGGGGTGTGCCTTTCTTTCTTTGGAACTCACTCCCCTACAACCTGTACTACAACGCGTCTGTGCCTTGGCCTCACATCAAGCTCCACGAAGAAGATTTGCTGCCAAGTTCCGCGCACGAGCCTGCCGTTAACGACGGGGAAGCACTCGCTCGCGCCGAGGAGCGTGGCACGAAGGTGGCTGTGGGCGTTGTCGTCTATCCTGTCGTGGAGGTAGCCTTTGCCCTTGGGGATAAGCTCCTTCAGAGCCCGCTTGAAGTCCTCAAGAAGGCCGGACTCGTGCTCTATCGTGACTATCGCTCCCGTTGCCCCGGGAACGAAAACGATGACCACCCCATTCTTGATCCCACTTCCTTCAACGACCCTCTCAACTTCCAGGGTTATATCAACCAGATCAATCTCGCCCCTCGTTGAGAAGTGAAGATGCTCCGTGTGGGTTCCCATACCATCACCGACCAGAACTCCAGGGCAGGACCTATTAAGTTTGCGGCGATGTTGTGAGTGGAATATACTTCATAAGCCTTTTGAGCTTTTCAATCACTTCAAACGGATCCCTGCCGAAGATATAAACCATAGGTTCCACGCCATGCCCTCCTCGATCGATCACCGCATCGTAAACATCATGTTTAAAGGGCCCCGTGATCTCTTTTATCGCGTCCTCCCCTTTTCTCCCTCCGGTCTCTACAACGGCCACCCGGAATCCAGCTTTCTCTAGGGCATGCCGTACATCACCGTCGTATCTGATGTTGAGGACGCTTCTCAGCTCGGGACGGAATTCAGCGAGTTCCACAAGGATTCGGGAGGTGAATCTGCTCGCTCCAAACTCCGGAGGCAGGGCGTAGGGCTTCCCCTTGGCATTGGTAATCCTCCCTGGGACAGCGGCAACATCCTCCACACCATTTGGCAAGGGTAGAGCGTAGGCAAAGTTACTTCTAACCTCAGGGATGAGCCCCGAGAATGCCTCAAGCCTCAAAAGGTTGCGGAGGGCAAGATCGAGCTTTTCAAGAACATCACCACGGCCCCTCCGTACCGAATATATCGAGCGGCATGCCTCCTCACTGATGCCGGCGTATCTCGAATAAAATCTGCAGAGGAACCCGCTCTGGAACAGTTCCACAAGGCGCCTGGAGAGAAGAACAGTAGCCTCCTCTTTACTCCCCCCGTAGAGGATGAACTTTGAAATTTCCTCAGCCACATCCCCAATTTTTTCGGCCAGCTCCTCAGGTGGTTTTTTGTACTTTCCTGACAGATACTTGCTAACCATTGCCTGGGTTATGCCTAGGTAGTCTGATATCTCGGATTGCGTCATTCCGGCGCGGTACAGCATCTCAGCTATCCGGGCACGCAGAAAAGGCATGACCTCATCCGCTATGTAGACGGCGGGAGTCCTCACAATGATCACCCTTAACAACTCAGTTATTAAAATCTACACTCAGGGTTTAAATCATTGCCGTTTACAGGTTTATGTTAAAAAAGGCTTAAAAACCCATCGATTTTTACATCAGAAGGGCTTCTATGAACTGGAAAGGACGCAACGTGATAAGCGTTAGGGATTTCTCCAAAGAGGACATTGAGTTTGTTTTAGACGTTGCCGAAAGGCTTGAAACGGAACTCAAAGAGAAGGGCTCGCTCGACTACGCGAAGGGAAAAATCCTCGCGACGCTCTTCTTCGAGCCATCAACGAGAACCCGTCTGAGCTTTGAGAGCGCCATGCACCGCCTCGGCGGCTCGGTTATAGGCTTTTCCTCTGCATCGAGCACGAGCGTCAGAAAGGGGGAGAGTTTGGCGGACACCATAAAGACCGTCGAGCAGTACAGCGACGTCATAGTCATACGCCATTCGATGGAGGGAGCCGCGAGGCTCGCCGCGGAGGTGGCGGAGATACCGGTGATCAACGCCGGCGATGGGAGCAACCAGCACCCGACTCAAACTCTGCTCGACCTCTACACGATAAGGCGCGCCTTTGGAAGGATTGACGGCCTGTCCATAGGCATGCTCGGCGACCTCAAGTACGGGAGAACCGTCCACAGCCTGGCGGGGGCTCTGGCCTTCTACAACATCGAGCTCTACATGATTTCACCCGAACTGCTGAGGATGCCGAAGCACATCGTCGAGGAGATCCGCGGAAGAGGAGTTAAAGTCCACGAAACTACCAATCTTGAGGGGGCTGTTCCGGAGCTCGACGTGCTCTACGTGACGAGAATCCAGCGCGAACGCTTCCCGGACGAACAGGAGTACCTCAAGGTCAAGGGGAGCTATCAGGTTAACTGCGAGCTTTTGAAGAAAGCAAAGGAAACGCTCAAGGTCATGCACCCGCTCCCGAGGGTGGACGAGATTCACCCAGAGGTGGACAAGAGCGAGCACGCGCTATACTTCAGGCAGGTCTTTTCAGGTGTTCCCGTTAGAATGACCCTTTTGGGCCTAACGCTGGGGGTGCTCTGAATGGTTGCAAGTTTTAGGCTGCATCCCACCTTTGATGGTTCGGGGGATGCAATCAGGGTCGAGCACGTTGATGAGACCCCAACACTTTCCGCCAGCGCTTGCGAAGGCAAGGGCTGTTTGGGGGTGCTGTAAATGCCCGAGCTCAAGGTTGAGGTAATCCCAGAGGGGACTGTGATAGACCACATTCCCTCAGGAAAGTGGCTCAAGGTCATCGAGATTCTCGGCCTGACGAAGCCCAACGGAGGAACGCTCCTCATAGCCTCAAACGTCCCCAGTAAAAAGCTCGGCAGAAAGGACATCGTCAAGGTCGAGGGTCGCTACCTAAGCGAGGAAGAGGTTAACAAGATTGCCCTCATAGCTCCAGACGCGACCGTCAACATCGTCAGGGACTACAAGATAGTAGAGAAGTTTAAGGTCGAGATTCCGGACGAGATAACCGGAATCCTTCGCTGCGCGAACCCCAACTGCATCAGCAACCACGAGTACGTGAAGCCACGCTTTAGGGTCGAGAGCAGGAAACCGCTCAAGCTCCGCTGCCACTACTGCGAGAGGATCTTAGAGGGTGAGGAGATACCCGGCAACCTCTGAGGAGGCTGCAACCTTTCTTTTTCCTTTGTGGATGGCATGAACCGGGGAAATTAGCCAGCCTACTCCATGATGTGGGGAAGCCTCCTCAGCACGGGCAACGTCACCGCGAGGCTTACGAAGACATCTATTATGCTCTGAACGGCATTGGGGAGGCCAATCGCCACCCAGAAGGGAACGTGGGTCCACTCCTCAACAACCTGAACAACCCTTTCATGGGGTATCCCGAGGAACATCTGAATGGCGAAGTAGTAGTTGAACGCCACCATCAGCGGAATCCTAATGGAGACCCCAAGGAGGTACGCCAAGACCCCAAAGAGCACGACACCTCTCCTGTTCGCCCGTTCAAAGTCAAAACGGGTTATCAAGCGTGCCGCTTCAAAGCCAAGTAGAACCGTTAGAGTTGCACTGGCCTTCATGAAACCCCCAAGCCAGCTGCTGGGAGACACCAGGCTCAGGCCTATGAAAAGCAGAAAAACAGCGGTCAAACCTCCGAAGAATCCGGTCATCAGGTAGACCATTACTATCGGAACCGCCACCAGGTCAATCTTCATCCCCCACATGGTTGGCATCTCAACGGGAATAACCTCCAGCATGAGCGAGAGACCGAGCATGATTCCCACAATGGCTATCTCCTTGGAGCTCATCCGCATCCAGCACCACCGCGCCAACTCTGTTCCACAATTTATAAATTTTTGTTCCATATCTGGAATATACGTTCGGGAATCCAAAAAGAACCCTTAAAAGCAGAGCCCTGGAGATACCTTGGAGGGGGCCATGTTCACGGTCGAGGGAATATCAGAGCTGGTCATGGAGATAAGGCGTGAGAACGGTTTTCCCGATACCCCGTTCAGGATAGATGAAATCAGATACGAGGAAGAGGGGGACAAGCTCTTCATAATAGCCCACGACAGGACGGACAAGAGCGTCATTATAGGGAACAGCTTCGTCATCGGAAAGCTCCGCGAGAGCCTTGGAGTCAGACAGGTTACGGTTTATTCCAGCCTCGACCTTGGGATAAAGAGGAGAAAGCTCGAAAGAAATGCTGGGAGGATTAAGGGAACTCATCTGGAGTTTCTGCTGCCCGTGGTGGAAGCCGAGAT
This sequence comes from Thermococcus sp., assembly GCF_026988555.1. Classification (NCBI taxonomy): domain Archaea; kingdom Methanobacteriati; phylum Methanobacteriota; class Thermococci; order Thermococcales; family Thermococcaceae; genus Thermococcus; species Thermococcus sp. Next base: position 101,517 of record NZ_JALSLB010000042.1, read on the forward strand.
GAAGTTTCCACCGCGGAAATGGCCGGCTGTGAAAACGGACAGAAAGGGGCTGGTTTTTCTGAGCTTCAACGCAAAAGCCCTCCTTGGATTTGCTGAAAGCTTCTGCATGGAGTATATAGCAGTGGGCATAAAACATACCTTTCCCAGACTTCCTTATGAGGCTGTTGAAGGCCACCCGCGGGAGCTTTTCCACCCGGATGAGGGGAAGCTGCTGGAGCTGGCTGAAGGGACTGGTGCGGAGATAATAATGTCCGATTTTCCCTTTGACCTGAAGTTTGCAGATGGCACAGCTCTCCTCAACCCCATGCGCTTTTTTCATATAGGTTTCTTTGAGCTGAAGTATCTCTTCGGGTTTGAGAAGCCGGTGATTTATGATAAAAGATCTCTCATTGACTTCATAACCGCCCTTGTCTATGAGGGGCTGATGGAGTCCACTGACGGGGCAAATCTAATCTGGAGGATGTGGAGAAAATGATAGTCGGTGTCGTTGGAAAGATCGCGGCAGGGAAAACGACGGTTGCAAAGTTCTTCGAGGAGAGGGGATTCTGCAGGGTTTCCTGCAGCGACCCGCTGATTGATTTGCTGACCCACAACGTTTCGGACTACTCGTGGATTCCAGAGCTGCCAGAGAAGGCCGAGCCGACACGGGACAGGCTCATAGAATTCGGGAAGTACCTCAAGGAGGCCTACGGCGGGGACATCCTCATAAGGCTCGCCGTGGACAAGATGAAGCACTGCAAGAACATTGTCATAGACGGCGTCCGCTCCGAGGGGGAGATAAAGGCCGTGAAGGGACTCGGCGGGAAGATCATCTACGTCGAGGCAAGGCCAGAAATAAGGTTCGAGCGCCTGATGAGGAGAAAGGCCAGCAAGGACAAGGGCATAAAGAGCTTCGCCGACTTCAAGGCGATGGACGACGCCGAGGAGCGCTTATATCACACGAGAGAGCTGAAGGGTTTGACCGACTACGTGATAATCAACGAGGGAACTCTGGAAGAGCTGAGGGAGAAGGTCGGGGGGATAATTGAAGAGGTGATCGGATGAAGCTTCTCATCATCGCCCCCTGCCTGCTGAGTCCCTTCTACGTCTACCGCGGACCTAAGGAGAAGGAATATATGACAGCGAGGCTCCTGAGGGAGCTGATCGGAGAGCTCGGTGATGGCTGGCAGGTTTTGACATACCCATGCCCCGAGTACGAGCTGATCGGCTGGCCGCGGGCACCGGCGAGCAGGGAGGTCTACGAGAGACTCGGCATGCGTGAGAGGGCCAAGGCAATAGCCGACTTCATCGGAAGGGCCCTGACCGAGGAAAAGCCCGAAAAGATCGTCTTCATCGGCGTTAGGGGCTCCCCTACCTGCGGGATCTTCCACACGAGTTCAAGCGACCCGGAAAGCTATCCCTACAGAACGATGCAGGAGTTCTTCTACATGGACAAGGGGGAGAGGATAGAGCGTTCGAGGGAGATAGTCAAAGAACAGGGTTTCAAATTGGTGAAAGTGCCCGGAATACTGTTTGAAATTCTAATGGCGAGGTTCCCAGAGGCGGTTTACGTCGAGTTCGACAAGGATGACATAGAGGGTAGTATAAAAGAAATGGAAGAAAAATTGAAAACCTGTTAGCCGGTTATCCAACTTTCAAAAGCCATGTAAACCCCATGCTAGCTGTATGTTCCTCCGTTCTCGATAGTATATTCCACTCCAGGTAAGATTTTTGAAAAGTAACCTGAAAATCAACTTCGACTATCCTGTGCCACTTCCCGTCGTGGAGGGCCTTTTGGTCAAAGCTGGCAACCGAACCAACCATCGTGCTGAAGGTTGTTTTTGCACAATCTGCATTGGGGTTGAATTCCAAAACCCAATCAGCTCCTGGATTGACGCCGTTCGTATAGGAAAGCATTTTCTCGTCGGGTATCACCACAGTGTAGGATATGGAAGCTCCCTCGGCCCCGACCCCTGTTGTTATCGTGGTCTCCCCCGGTATCGTCGTTGGGTTAACCGCTCCCAGGGTTGGTTTGAGGGAGGGATCAAGGTCCCATTTGTGAGATATCCTTGCTTCCTTCGTCTTGAACTCCTCGTAGTTGTTATCATCAAAATAGTCCTTTAGCTCAATTCCGGGTTCTATCTGATAGTAACTGTTTGTCAAGCCTGTGGTGCCATCTCCGGCAACGGCTATCCATTCTCTGTTGGGGTTTCCATCGTTCCACAAGCCCCAGACATGGTAAACCATGTAGATGTTGCCGTAGGGAGGGTCTATTCTCTGATCCTCAACTGGTCCAAAGTCGTGCCAGTATGGCGTCGAGGTGGTTTGGGGAATGATGGTTTCCCCACCTGTCGCAACGTCAACCGCTTTGCCCTCGTAGCCTTTGGGCATCCCCAGTGGGATTGCCCTTATGTCAGGGTGAAAGTACGGTTTCTCCCTGGCCCAGTTTCCGAGGTTTTTCACCACTTCATCCCGTGATATAAGGCCCAGCTTGGAGACCGGAGCCCTTATTACCTTCACCGCTATCCTGTCGTCGTTAAAGAACTTTATGCCATAGCCAACTATCACCGTTCCCCTCCCGTTCAGAGGGATCGCCAGGACGTGAATTTTTCCACCAAACCGCGAGGCGATGACCTTGAGTTCGCCGGCAAGAAGGGAGGGATCCAAGGCCAAGCCACCCCTGCCGGTGATGAGAAAGGTCGTTGAGTTCTGGGACGAAAGCCTTACAAGGCTGATGGATGGGGCCAACGGTGGATTTAAAATCTTCGAATCGTTGTTGTTTGGAAGGCCATAAACAAATAGAAGTCCTCCTAAAAAAAATTCCTATAAGGAAACCTGCAAGCAACTTCCGCAAGGATGTCACCTCCTAAAGAGCATCATCAATATTATTAGAACTTTAAAGGATATATATATTTCGGTTCAAGAAATAGATTGCAAGAAGGTTAAAACAAACTCACTTCGTCGGTTAGGCCCTCTTTATTGCTCCCCTCATCAGCCCCTCCGCCGTCTCCATCAGCTTCTTAGCCTTCTCCTCCGTATGTGCCTCAAGGGTTA
>NZ_JALSLB010000043.1 GCF_026988555.1 Thermococcus sp.
GAGTCGTCATCATAGCCGCAACGAACAGGCCGGACATCTTGGACCCGGCCCTGCTGAGACCCGGAAGGTTCGACAGGCTCATACTCGTTCCAGCACCAGACGAGAAGGCCAGACTGGAGATACTCAGAGTGCACACAAGGAACGTGCCACTGGCCGAGGATGTTAAGCTTGAAGAGCTCGCCAAGGGGACCGAGGGTTACACCGGAGCGGACATCGAAGCCCTCGTCAGAGAGGCTGCGATGCTCGCCATGCGCAGAGTAATGACGACACTGCCTGGGGAGGCCGTAGAAGAGCAAAGCGAGGAGTTCCTGGGTAGGCTGCGCGTGTCGAAAAGAGATTTTGAAACGGCCCTGGAGAAGATCAGACCCAGCATAACCCAGTACATGGTGGAATATTACAGGAGCTTCGAGGAAAACCGAAAGCAGGGAAAGCGTGGCGAGGAAAAGAGGGGAGTTGACTACTACACCTTCTGACCTATTTCATTTTTGGAAAAAGTTTTATACGTTAACGCCCAAGGGTTTACACGATTAAACCGTGGGGTGGAGGAAATGGTCAGGATAATGGCTTCCAAGCTTAGGGACGTTGAGCTGATTACGGACAGCGGCGTAAGGCTCGGATGGGTGTACGACCTCAGCTTTGATGAGGATATAGGGGATATCCTTGTAATAGTCGCCGAGCCGGATGAGGACCTCGACACGAGCGAGTTCGTCACGGATCATGAGGGACTGTTGCTCATCCCGATCAGCGCCGTAAAGAGTATAGGAGAGGTCATAATAATCGACTCCAGCAAGCTAGCTGTTAAATCCAAGCTTAGGAGAGTCAGTGCCATAAAAGAGAAACTTTCAGAAGGCGAGGGGGAGCTCCTCGAGGGCTGAGTTCAGTACCCATCGTAAAGCCTCTCCGCAAGGAATGGTGGGAGGCCCGCTTCCAGTATTTTTCTCGCAGCCTCTTCCACATCGTATTCTACCCTTTGGAACTCTACGTTGCCTGGGGATCCCCCCTCCGTATCGATCACCGCATAGGCCGCCCTCCAATCTCCATCCCTTGGCTGTCCAACGCCACCAGGATTGATTATCCTCCTCCCATCTAGAACTTTGAGCATCGGAACGTGAGTGTGACCAACGAGAAGGTCGTCCTGTCTGATGTAGCGCATAACTGCCTCAAACTCCCTCTCCGGAAGCCAGGGAAAGAGGTACTCATCCAGGGGAGCGCGGGGGGAGCCGTGGATGAGGAGGTAGCTCCTTTCAGTATCGTCGGTGAAGAGCTGCCTCACCGGGAGCCGTCTGAGAAACTCAAGGTTTTCAACCGTCATGACCCGCCAGTGCCATCTCACAGCCTGCCTAGCATAGGGGTTGAAGCCCCACTCGGCACCGAAGGCTATCGCATTGTCATGGTTGCCGCGGACGCAGAGGAAGGTTCTCTTCTTCATCTGCTTTCGAATGAACTCAACGACCTCGTTTGGATTCGCCCCGTAGCCGACAAGGTCGCCCATGCACAGGACGGCGTCTGCGTCTTTTATCTCGTCCCATACTGCCCCAAGGGCCTCCAAATTCGAGTGGACGTCGGAGATGAGGGCGATTCTCATGGACCCACCGTTCAAAAAAAGGTGGAGGTGTTTATATGTTATTTCCCCGCGGAGACACCCAGCAGGAACGCCCCCGTCAGGAGAAGTATCAAAGAGATAAATTCCATCCCTGCGTACCTCTCACCGATGCACGGGCTCCCAACAGCTCCCCATTCATGGAACGCCCGGTAAGTGGTGTAATTGAGGTAGATAGTCATCCCCGTGAAGTTGAACCCGACAGGTAGGACCACCTGCATCCAAGAGTCGAAAACGCCGGAGTACATC
>NZ_JALSLB010000044.1 GCF_026988555.1 Thermococcus sp.
GTTGATGCCGACCCCGAGATAAGGCCCTACGATGAGGTTCTGGTGGTGAACGAGCGCGATGAGCTTCTAGCGACCGGGCAGACACTCCTGAGCGGCGAGGAGCTGAAGGTCTTCCGGAGCGGTTTAGCCGTGAAGGTGAGGAGGGGCATTGAAAAGTAGAAAATTTTATAACTCCATTCCCTTCCCCTATTTCGGGCGGGCCCGTGGTCTAGATGGTCATGACGCCACCCTTACAAGGTGGAGGTCCGGGGTTCGAATCCCCGCGGGCCCACCATAAGAAACTTTGCCTGCGCAAAGTTTCATCAAAGTTTGCATGTCTTCTTTAATGACCGTTCTCAAGTGGGTTTTACTTTATAAGGGGCGTTTTTACGGTGTTTTAATCCAAGTATAACGCCTGAAGGGCGTTAAGAGAAGAGTGAAACCATATTGCCCGGGAATTTTTGAGTTAAACCCTTGAAAATTGCCGTTTTGAAAAGACATGCAAACTCATTTCGATCCATTTGGAGAAAGGTAACCCTCTTGGTCAAGCTTTCTCAAAGCTTGTTTGCAGAGCAAAGGTTTGATCAAAAGAGAGTGATCCTTTTGATTAGCCAAGTTTTAATGGATTCTCGGTTTCAGCAGGTGGCTTGCAAGTGGATTCACCATACGTTTTAGTGGATTCGCTTTAACTTGCGCTCTAAGGGAGCGCTGAAGGGTTGTGAACCCTTTGAGATTTGCCGTCCCAAGTGAATCCCAACAAAAACTGCACAGTTCAAAAGAGAATCCTCCTTAAATAGCGATTTCATAAGGAATCACAAACTTTGATAAACCTCCTCGGGCAACTTTGCTGGACAAAGTTTTCTGTACCCTCAAACCCCCGTAATGGAGCTTCGCCCTGTAGCCTCTCTTTTTCTCTAAAAACTACTGGGACCCTATGCCCCCCGGAAACTTCACTTTTGATATTGAGCTTCGCTCGATTCGATGCAATGAATCAGTTCTGCAATAACCCGCTTTATCTCCTCAGCGCAAACTCCAGCACGGGGTCGGCTATGTGGTAGGTGATGTTCCTGCCCTCGACCTTTTTCTCTATAAACGAGGCCTTTAGGAGGGCATCAAGGAGCCTCGCAAGGGTTGCATCCGTTATCTCGCGCTTTTCCGCTTTTTCAAGCTCCCCCTTTAGCTCGCTCCAGGTGTCCCTCCCGCGGGCTATTGCATGGAGAACGGTCAGATAACGCTTTCTTGCGAGGGGTCTCTTCTTAAGGAAGCGGTCAAGCTCCCCCAAAGCCATCTTTGACGCTTCTTCAAGAACCCTATCAACCGTTTTTTTGCTCAGTCCTTCTCTGAGAGAGATTACCCCAAACTTAACGAACCACCCAACTATGCCGTCAAGTCTGTTAACAGCCTCTTCCAAAATCTCAGCAGGTGCATCAATTCCTGCCTGTTCAAACCCCTTTCTAAGAAAATCCAGGCTTTGTTCACTTGAAAATCTGGAAAGCTCTATCTCGTGAAAAACTCTCCCGTAAAGGGGGGCACTGGGGTTCTTAATACCTACGAAGTCATAGAGCAGCCCGACCTCACTTCCGGTTAATATGAAGCTCGTCTCTCCGTAGTCGTAGAAATGGGCTATCAATGAAGCCAGCTCCTTTCCGGCCGGCCCTCTAATCTCCTGAACCTCATCGAACGCTATTAGGAATCCCTCGCTTTCAAGGGCGGAGATCAGGGAATACAACGTTTCGGGGTTTTTCCACGAGAGCGAGACTCCCACACCGGAAATCCTCACGCCGTCTATGAGCTTTATCCTGTCCTTCAATCTTTTGAGGAGGGGAGCGTTTTTAGATAGGTATTCGTTGAGTGCCGCCTGGAAGCGGAGGTAGAGGTCACGCCGTGAGTTGGGGTTCACTCCCCTGAGGTCAACTATAACGTGAGGGAGTTTCGCTTCGTTGAGGGCCACCCTTAGGAGGGAGGTCTTCCCAAGCCTGCGTATTCCTTTGAGCAGTATGAGGGGCTTTCGTGAGTTTATGGAGCTCAGTAGCTCTTCCAGCTCCCCCTCCCTGTCATAGAGGTCATCTCTCCTGACCTTGGGTCTTTCATCAAAGTACAAACTACCACCCCGATAGTATACTATCACCCCGATAGTTAAAAGGATTTAGGTGGGCCTCTTCTCTTCCTCCGGGAACTTCCAGTTTTTGGTTATCTTCGTTACGTTCCGGACGAGGGCCTTCTCCTCCGGGTGCCTTGAGACCAGCTCCTCCAAGAAGGAAATAAGCTCGTCGTAGGCAGGCTTGTCTATCGGGAACGGTACTCTATCTTTCCCCCCGACGGCGTAGGTGAACTTGAAGGGGTCGGGCGGATGCGTTACGGGGTCTTTCCAGCTCGGGTGGACGTCGTAGACCAGCTCAAGGACGAGCGAGAGAGCGCGTAAAGTGCTCGGGCCGAGGCCCTTCAGGAGGAGGAACTCCTCGTAGTTGCTCACACTAAGCTCGCGGGCAAACTCTAATGCCCTCTTGTTCAGCTCAAACCTTCCCAGACTTTCGTAGCGCTTCAGGATGGAAACCTCATCGACGTTGCGGGGCTTGTAGTAAACGAGCGGGCGGTAGCCCTTTGCAAGCGCTTTAAGACTCTCAAGCTCGCGCTCAATTTTGACCGGGCTCTCCTGAATCACATCGAGGAGCGTTTTCTGGTATTCTCTGGCTTCCTTTGAGACGGTGTTGAGGGCGAACTCCCTCTGCAGGCCCGCTATTGCCTTATGTGGGTCGAGCGTAAAGGTTTCGGCATCGAACCAGTGGAAGCGCCTGGCGAGCTTTTCTTTCTCGTTCATGCCCTGCTGTATGACCGCCCAGTTGCCTTCCTCATCGAGGAAGAAGACGTGGTGGTAGAGCCCGTAGCCGGTCTGGAGCGCAACCGTGTCAACCTTGGCTACGAGACGTGATGTTCTGACGTAAGGCTCCAGATCAAGGTCGTAAAGCTCTGCTATCCTCCTAAGCTCCTCCGGTGTAGCACGGCTCTTCTTCCCCTTGCCCCCGGCGGCTTTAACCCCCAGCTCATCCCTCCAGAGGGCGTCCTTTATCATGCCCGCCGTTACGGTTGTCGAGCCGGAGGAGTCCCAGTCCATCCCGATGACGTTGTTAAACGCCTGGAACCAGACCGGGTCGGAGAGCCTCTCAAGGAGGCCCTTCGTCCCATACTCATCAACCGCGAGAATGAGGACTAACCGCGTGAGCTTTCTCATCCTCTGCGCCAGCCACGCCGGGACGTGGCCGCCGTGGAGGGGCAAATCTGCAACGTTCCTCATCATTATTTCTTCGTATCAAAACGATTTAACCTTTGCCACAACCTTTTTATCCCCCGGCACGTTTACCCCATCGTAAACCCACGGGAGGTATGCTCATGGGAGTTGAAAAGGTTCCGAAGTACGACATTCCAACTAAGAAGGTTGACTACGTTTTTATCGAACTCGACAAGATGAAGCCCCACGAACAGCTCGTTCAGAAGGAGCTTGAGGCCTTCATCGAGAGCGTTACCGGTAGTGGAATCTTCTGGAAGCCCATGCTCCTCGCCAAGGTCCCCGGTGAGGATATGTACCTCATCGTTGACGGTCACCACCGCTGGGCCGGTTTGCAAAAACTCGGTGCCAAGAAGGCTCCGTCGGTTATCCTCGACTACTTCAGCGACGACGTTAAGGTCTACACCTGGTACCCAGCCTTCAAGGGAAGCCTTGATGAGGTCATTGAGAGGCTCAAGGCCGAGGGGCTCCAGGTGGTCGAGGATCCCAATGCTGAGGAGAAGGCCGAGAGGGGCGAGATCGCCTTCGCGATAGTGGGTGAGAAGAGCTTTGCCATACCCGGCGGCCTTGATGAGCAGAAGAAGGTCAGCAAGGTCCTCGACGAGATGAGCGTTGAGGGTAAAATCGAGCTCATCTACTACGGCCTCAAAGAGGACGCCCGCGGGGACATGGACAGGGGCGAGATTGACTACGTCTTCATCAGGAAAGCCCCGAGCAAGGAGGAAGTCATGGAGCTCGTCAAGCGCGGTGAGGTCTTCTCGCCGAAGACAACAAGACACGTCCTGCCCTTCAACCCGGACAAGATTGACGTCAAGCTCGAGGAGCTGTTCTGAAAGTTTTTAACCCCCTTTTTACTTTCTCTGCAGATGATGAGAGGTCAACCGGCTGAGGGTGATGGTAGTTCCAGGAGGCCGGGGCATGCTCAAAGGGCTGATATTCGACGTTGACGAAACCCTTGTTTACTACGAGGGCTACGATCACAGAAAATGGTACGAGAGGTGGGTTACGCCCGCGCTTCGGGAGCACGGGGTTGAACTGGACTACGAGACCTACAGAAAGACAGTAACCGGCGAACTTCCCAGGAGCTACGTGAAGCGGTTCGGGATAGACCACGTGGAGTTCTGGAAAATCGTCGATGAAGTTAACATGAGGTACCGCAGATGGCTCGCCGAACGGGGAAAGATACGGCCCTTCCCGGACGTTGGTGTCCTTGACGAGCTGAAAAAGATGGGCATGAAGCTCGCCGCGGTGAGCAATGCCTCCCAGGAGTGCACAGAGTTTGTTTTGAACTTATTCGATTTGAGAAAATACTTCGATGCCGTCTATGGAAAGGACTACTCCTACCTGGATGGGGTAAAACCAAACCCCCATCTTGTCAACAAGGCGTTGAAAACCCTCGAACTGGAACCGAAGGAAGCGCTGATGGTTGGTGACAGTCTTCACGATGTTCTGGCGGGAAAGCGCGCCGGCATGAAGGTGGTTAACGTAACGCGCTTTGGTGAAATTGAGGGTGCCGACTACTACGTGAACGACCTGTGGGAGCTTGTTGAACTGGTAAAAAAGATGGGGATTCATTCCCCGTAGAATTCCTTCTCAAAGACGTCTATTCCAACTTTCAGGCTTTCAAGCCAGTCGAGGAACTTGTCAACGTTCTCGTCCCTGAATATCGCCCCGTGCTGTGGGGCTATGACCTTGGGCTTCAGTTTCTTCACCGAGTGAACCCACGCCTTCAGGGCCTTCGTTGAGCTCATGTAGCGTCTATGAAATCCATCCATATATCCAGCGTGCTCATCAAAATCTTCAACGAAGAGGTACCACTCCCCCTCCGGGAACGCGGCCGCCCCGATGTCTGTGCTGAACAGTATCCCACTCTTCTCGTCGTAGAACGAGAAGTTGCCGGGACTGTGAAGGTAGTGGGAAGAGATGGCCTTTATTCTGGAGCTTCCGAGCTGGAAGTCCATTCCATTGTCAGGAATTCCGGTGGTTCTTCCGGCGCTCAGTACGGCCATGTGGGGTATAAAGCGAACCCACAATTCGGAGATCACAACTTTTGCAAGGGGTGCGTACTCGAACCAGAGGTTCAGCCCCGCAACCACGTCCGGATCTTGATGTGAGTACATCAGGTACTTGAGCTGTGTCGGCGGAATGAGTGAGGACACGTTCTTTAGAACCCTGGAGAAGACGAAGAACCCACCGGGCTCGATTAAGGCACCCTCGTTTCCGTCGATCACGAGGTACTGGTTGGTGAGGATTCCCTTCTCATCCTCGGCCTCTTCGATCCCGAGCCAGTAAACCTTGTGCTCCCCGTCGTCGTAGAGGGGGTAGCTGTTCATGTTCTTTATCATTTAAACACCTCCAACTGGAACCCAGACGTTTGTCATGTACGTGCCCCTAACCTCTGAGGCAAGCTCAACGGCCTTTTTGGCATCTTCGTCAGATTCAACCTTCATGGCGCTGGTGCCCTTCGGGTTTCTGTACTCTATGGCAAGTATCCTGCTTCCCTCGAGGAGAACCTTAAACGAATTAGCGCCGTCGTTCGTTATGCCCGAGATGTAGAGAACCCGGTCCTTTATCGTCGAGCGGAGCTCGGATATGAGGGAAAGAAGGCCCTCCTCTCCAACTATGTGGAGCCCACTGTGAACCATCTGAGACTTCGAGAGAAACTCCGCAACGCTCATTGGGTTCGAAAAATCAACCCCTGCGGCTATGCCACCACCGGGAGTGGTCGCGGGCTCTGGAGCTTTAATCGGCCTGCTCTCAGCGAGTTCCTTAATGGCCTTTCCAACCTTCTCCACGAAATCCTGAAGGATCTTTCCAAGCCAAAATTCGCCTTTACCCTTGTAGGACAGCTCCAGCACCACATCAACGTACTTCTGCCACTCTTTCAGTGTGACCACAAGCGTGAGATGGCCCTTATTACCCCTTCCATCGTAGATGTGACTGTTGTAATCTGAATGATACTCAATACTGTAGGTGTCTCTGAACCTGAACACGAAGCGGGGCATCATTATCTCTGCCTTCAGTCCATCCCTCCTGCTGACCCTCACAACGTATGGCCAGTTGGTGACAAATCCAGGAACGTCCCCAAGAACGGCCTCGATTGACTCCCTCGGGGCTTCTATCTTAACGGATGTGCCCTTTCTTTTCATCCTTTCTCACCCAGAATTTTGTTGAGCCTGACATATATTCCCTCTATTCCTTCCTCCGGCTTTGCAGGGATTATGAAATACACGTAATCTCCGTCTTTGAAGGAGAGTTCCGTCTTCGTCTCATGGAGGATAACATTCATCTCAAGCCCCGATACTCTGCCCTTCTCAACCCGGGCCCTGCCGACTACATGTGGAATCCCAAGTTGAATTCCCTCAGTGATAGCTTTCCACAGTCTGTAAAGCTCCTCAAAGGGATCGATCTCCCAGGGAGTAGAACCCACACTTCTGCCAGTTTCCGCTGTCATAAAAACCACCGGTTAGACCTTCCGTATATTTTTATGGTAACCCTAAATTTGTTTGGGTACTATTTTAAACTTCCTATTTGAATTCCACACCTGAATAAGTTCCTTTTGACAATATATCTGGTTTAAAGAGTAACATGGTTTGAAGTTCAAAATGGGCATATCCACGTACCCAGAGGATGTTAAGTGTCTTGAGTGCTTTCATTGATTTCGATGTATCCGAGTGCGGGAGATGCGGGGCCCCCTTGAGGTGTCGCCTCGACAAAATTGGAGGAATCCTCTGAGATCCACTTGAAGGAAAAAAGAAGTCAACTACCGGACCTGTCTTCAATGTAGGCCCTAATGAGGTTCCTCGTCGCTAGCATGCCCTTAACGTGTGTCCTCTCCATGCCGTGGCTAGCGTGGACGCCCTGGCCTATCAAAGCCACGCGAACGTCCCAGCCTGCTCTCAAAGCGGCGGAGCCGTCGGAGCCGTAGTAGGGGAAGACATCTACGACGTGGGGAATATTGTGCTTCTCAGCGAGCTCGATGAGTCTGGTCGTCATCTCGTAGTCGTACGGCCCGCTTGAATCCTTGGCCGCTATCGACACTGCCGTTTCCTTGCCCGCAACGCCCTCTCCAACGACGCCCATGTCGACGACGAGGAGCTCCCTCATGCTCGAAGGATAACCCGCTGAACCGCCGTGGCCGACCTCCTCGTAGGGCGAGAAGAAGAACGCCACCGGGAGCTTTTTAAGGGTTTCAGCACCAAGGTCGAGCATCAGGTCTATCATCACCGCGGCACTTGCCTTGTCGTCGAGGAAGTGGGCCTTAACGAAGCCGTTCACGTACTCGAACTTGGGGTCGAAGGCTATGAAATCCCCGGGCCTTATGCCGAGCTTCTCCGTCTCCTCTTTCTTCTCCACAAGCTCATCAAGGCGGATGTACATGTTCTCCTCCTTGCGCTCCTTCTTGCTGGCGTCTTTGTTCACGTGGACGCTGGGGTTCTTGAGGAGGAGCGTTCCCCTGAACTTCTTCCCGGAGCGGGTTATTATCGTGCAGTACTCGCCCTCGAAGGCCGGAAGGTGAAGGCCGCCTATTCTGGTGAAGCTCAGATGCCCGTTTGGAAGGATGCCCCTGACCATTGCACCGAGGGTGTCAACGTGGCCCGCTATGATGAGTTCAGGCTCCGGATGGTTGTAGGCGAGTAAGGCTCCCTTGTTGGTGTAGTGAGTATTTATACCCGCTTCGTTGAGTTTCTTTTCGATGTGTGCCAGGACCTCACCCGTGTATCCCGTGGGGGATGGAATCTCAAGGATTTCCCTCAGAATCTCAACAACGCGTTCCATGATATCACCATTAAGAAATTGCTCGAAGGGTTAAAAAGGTCACCGCTTAGAGGCCGACCGCCTTCAGCGCCGTGAAGAAAGCCAAGGTGATGAGGGTTAGAACGACGGTGACACCTATCCCCTCCTCCGCCTTGAGTCTGTAGTGGGCCAGGAGGACGTTGGCCATTATCGCGGGGGGCATGGTTGCCTCGACGAGGACGGCGTAGTAGATGTTCCCAGCCCCGTGGAGTGTGAGCAGGACGAAGAGGAATGGGACAACACCCCGGAAGACACCGACTTCAGCCAGATGCTTGGGTCTGAACTCGTGGAGGTTTATTATGGACCCGAAGTAAACCAGGAGGAGGGGAATGCTCCACCATCCAATCCATCTGACCGGTCCCGTGAACCAGTTTGGAATCCTTATCCCAGCGAGTACAAGGGCAAGCGCCAACAGGTTCGCGGCCGTCGGTGGAAACTTCAGGGCCTTGAGCAGGCTTGTTCTGATGGAGGCCTTGCCGCTGGAGTAGTGGGCCGCGATGAACGTCGCCAGTGGCAGGACGATGAGGCTGTTGGTGGTGGAGTAGAGGATCGCCGGGGTTATGTCACCCATGAAGAGGCTCGCTATCGGGAAGCCCATGGCGGCTGTGTTTGGGTAGGTCGAGAGGATCATAAGCGCCCCGGCCCAGCGCTCGTCTCTGACGAAGAGGATGGTATACAGGTAGGAGAGGCCGAGGCTGAGAACGATTATCAGGACCACGTAGATGAAGACCGTCTTTATACTCATCAAATACTCCAGGTTCTTGCTCGCGACGTTTCCAAAGACGAAGAGGGTGAGCAGAACCTGGGTTGAGAGCACGTTTATTCCCCGGAATAACCGTTCGCTTCTGATTATACGCTTCAGGACGTAACCGAGTCCGATGAGTGCGAGCATCTCATAGATGTCCATGATTAGAGCTTTGACTTAGCGTTTAAAAGTCTGTCGAAGTTGACCCGGTGACCGATAAATTTTTATATACCTAGCACGCTAGTTAAGTACAAGAAAATGTACTACAAAAATTTGTACCTGGTGGTAGCATGGAAAATGACCTGAGGGTTCAACTGGAGGAGTTGAAGAAGAGGCTGGAACTCGTTGAAGAGAGTATAGACCCTGTTGATGAGGTGATGCTCTCCATAAAGGCCCGTCTCAGGAGAAAGCTCGAAGGCGGAAGCCTGCCCGAGATAGACGAGGAGAAGGCCGCGAAGACACTCAAGGCCCTCGCCAACCCGGACAGGATAAGAATCCTGAAGATGCTGTCTGAGGGGCCCGCAGGCTTCAAGGAGATAAAAGAAGCCCTTGGGGTCGAGAGTCCCACGGTCTCGCATCACCTCAAGCTCCTTACGAAGACGGGAATGGTGAGGAGGGGAACCGTTTATGAGATAACGCCCAACGGACGTTTATTTTTGCGCTTGCTTGAGATCATAACCGCACTTGGGGAGGTGGAAGAATGAGTTTTGGTTGGGGGTATCGGGCCGTCCCGCACCAAGGCCCAAGGTTTAAGCTAGCGGAGTACCTCAAAGCCCTCACAGCAATACTGCTCATTGCATGGCTCTTCAAGGGGCCGCTGGGACTTGAGGGCTACAACGATCAGATGGTATATATCATAATAGCCCTAATCTTTGCCTTCGAGTTGCTGAGCGTCGGTAGATGGTTCGGTGTGACTATGAGCGGGGTGGTGTTCGCACTGGCCAAGGGGGCCTTTTGGACGTCGGTCTTCCTGTTCTTTGGAAAGTGGCTCAGCATGAGCAGTAAGCTTCACTCCTACGATGGGACGGCCTTCGCCTACGCCGTCATTCTGACCATAGCCGGGCTGCTGCTCGCGAAGTTCGACGAATGGAGGCTTGATCTAAAGGTTGAAAGGAAAGCCTACGAGTTCAGTGAGGCTGATTTCGGCGATGTCAGGCTATCAGGAAGCGGAAAGGTGTATCCTGTGAGGTTCGGCAGGAAGAAGATTGGCTGGGTTATCGACGGAGATGTGAGGGTGGATGCAGAGACCCCACTTGGAAGGGTGAGCAAAAAGCTCCTCCCGCCCGTTATCGTTTGGACGGAGGGAAACCTCGGGGGTAAGAAGATATCTCCCGATCCCTCTTTCGTGGATAGGGTAAACGGACTTGTGAACCCGGAGAGGCTCTATCAAAAGGGCAAGAGGGACAGCGTGGTCGACCTCGGCTTCATCAAGGTCTATGAGGGTGAAGGCTTCGAGTACGTGAAGCTGCCCTTCATCGAGGTCATAGAGACGCCGGGCGGAGAGGAAGTCAAGATAGGTCCAATCCACATCAGAGAGGGCAATCCAGAGATGCCCCCGGCTGAGATGCTGACTATCAAAGAACTAAGCAACGGCTTCCAGCTCACCAAGGTCGGCGAGAGGCTGAAGGTCCAGACCGACGAGTACTCCATTGAGGTTGACGGTGAGAGGGTGACCTACCGGAGCGGAAACGAAACGCTGAGCCTTGGTGAGACCGTCTCGCTCCGTTCGGGCGATGTCTCGGTCAGCGTTGGCAGAGGAAGGGCCAAAATACGTATCGAGGACATCGTGATCTCCGCGAGAGATGGGACGGTGCGCATAAGGAC
Organism: Thermococcus sp.; assembly: GCF_026988555.1. Taxonomy (NCBI): domain Archaea; kingdom Methanobacteriati; phylum Methanobacteriota; class Thermococci; order Thermococcales; family Thermococcaceae; genus Thermococcus; species Thermococcus sp. The sequence continues at coordinate 10,629 of NZ_JALSLB010000044.1, forward strand.
GGGGGGCAGAACGTACACCATAGAGAACGGCGACGCTTACAGGCTGGTGGTCAGGAAGGCGAAGGAGGTAGTGGAGGAGCAGAGCGCCGAGCTGATAGACGGCCTTGGGGTAGACAGGACGCGGCTCAGCAGGCGCGTTAAAGAGCTCCTCGACGAGCTGATGGAGTTCCTGGGGTGAGTCCGATGAGGTTTGAAAACGTCCGGGAAGTGGAGGTAAAGGCCACCAACGGTCGGGTCGAGATTGGGGGCTGGGAAAACGACTACGTCGAGGTGGGCTACACCGTCCACGGCGAGGTAACCGTTGAAGTCGAGCAGAAGGGAAGCAGGCTCATCATCAGGGAGGAACCGAAGAGGAGGTTCCTGAACCTGCTCAGGGGAAACGGCTGGGCCGAGATAGTGGTGAGGATTCCGCGGGGCGTTCTGATAAGCGCGAAGGACGTGAACGGCGAGCTTAAGGCCAGGGGCGTGCGCTTTGAGGACGTCACGACGGTAAACGGCGAAATAAGCATAGAAGACTGCGAGGCCGAAAAGCTTAACACCGTGAACGGCGAGGTAAAGGCCCATCTAGCGGTTGCCGGCCCCCTGAAGGCCTCAACGGTTAACGGGGAAATCGAGCTTACCATCGAGGAGCTCGAGGGGGACGTTGAAGTGAGCACCGTCAACGGAGACATAACGCTTCGCCTGACCGAGTTCTGCGATGCCAGAATTGTCAGCAAGAGGGTTAATGGAGACGTCAAACTGGTCGGCATAGATTCCAACGACCCCGTTATAGGAACGGGCGAGTTTGAGGTCAGGGTCAGCACCGTGAACGGCGACGTGAGGGTCGAGCTGATTTGATTCTTTAATTCTTCAATTACTTAATTGGGTAATTAAGTGGGAGAAACATGGGGGTTAGAGGGGATGTTCGAGGATTTGAGGACGTTGGGGAGGAACTTCTGGCTCTACACCACCGGCAGGTGGATATCGCAGGCGGGGTGGGTCGTTCAGGATGTTGCCGTTCCACTCTACGTACTGGACAAGACGGGGAGCGGGGCGATGATGAGCGCTTTTGTCCTGGCCGAGTTGATACCCAGGCTAGTCCTAAATCCGATAGCCGGTGTCATAGGCGACCGATACGACCGGAAGAAGCTCATGTACGGCCTTGACATTGTTAGGGGGATCCTTCTCTTTGGTCTCCTGGCGTTCAATCTTCTAGGAATTGGGGAGCTCCTGCTCACCCAGGTTGCCATGAGCGTCCTTGGAACCTTCTTCTCAGCGGGGATAGTTGGGATGTTTCCTGATCTGGTTAGAAAGGAGCAACTCGCACAGGCAAATTCCATTTTGAGGTCCGGCGGACAGGTTCTCAGGATAGTCGGTCCAGTTCTGGGTGGCTTGATCTACGCGTTCGGAGGGGTTAAGCTCGCTATTCTGGTAAATGCGGTTAGCTTCTTTGGCTCCGGCCTCTTCGAGATCCTGATAGAGTACGAGTGGAAGACGCGGGAGCTTTCAAGCGTTCGCGAGATCTGGGACGACATGATGGAGGGCTTCCTCTTTATACAGTCCTCCAAAAGTTTGCTCATCCTTGTCAGCCTCGCAATAGTCCTGAACACCCTCCTCAACCCCGTCTTTGCAGTGGTTCTGCCTTACCTCACGAGGGTCACCCTTGGACTTTCATCGGTGCAGTTCGGGAGTGTAGAGACCTCTGCGACCCTTGGGGCTTTGGTCGGAAACATTCTCATAGCCGGAAAACTGAAAGAGCACTCAGAGGACCTTCTGTTCAGGGCTGCCTTCCTTCAGTTTGTCTCACTGTCCCTTCTCGTAGTGGCAGCTTACCCTGCGTTCCGGGAAATTGCCTATCCCCTCCTCCTTGCCACCTTTGTCCTATTCGGCGTCTTCAACACACTGGTGAACGTCCCCCTCTTCATCAAGCTCCAGAAGGCGGTTCCCGGGGAAGTCCGCTCCCGCTTCTTCACGGCATTTGAGACCGTCGTAATGGCAACTACTCCTATTGGAATGGCACTCATCGGTCCGCTTCTGAATGTGTTTCCCGCCTACGCACTTATAACTGCTCTCTTGGCCGTTAGTTTCTCTGTGAGCGTTTTCTATTACCTGCGGTTCGGCGAAACCATTATGAAGGTCGGAGAGGAGATACCGGAGGTGGTGGTTTGAGCCTCAACAGAAACTTCTGGCTCTTCGCGGTTGGCAGGTTCGTTTCCCAGCTTGGCTGGGCCGTGCAGGACGTTGCCCTGCCGCTCTACGTTCTCGACAAAACACACAGCGGAGGCATGATGACCCTCTTCATTCTCGCTGAGATGGTGCCCGTCCTTGTGATCATGCCGATAGCGGGGGTCGTTGGGGATAGGTACAATAGAAAACACCTAATGGTGGGGTTTGATCTGATTAGGGGTGTTCTTCTTTTCACAGTCATTGCCTTTGGCTTCCTCGGGATACATCAGCTTCTTGTCGTTCAGCTCGCTATGGGTACCATGAGCGCGTTTTTCGGGGCGGCGACCAACGCTATGTTCCCTGACTTGGTGGAACCCAACGAGCTCGAGAGGGCAAACTCAATAGCAGGTTCCTCGAACATACTGGCGAGACTCATCGGCCCCGCCCTCGGCGGGTTCATCTACGCAATGGGCGGGATTAGGCTTGCTATTCTGATAAACGCGGTTAGCTTCTTTGGCTCCGGCCTCTTCGAGATCCTGATAGAGTACGAGTGGAAGACGCGGGAGCTGGAGAGCTTTTCCCAGGTGGTTGAGGATCTGAAGGAGGGTTTCGCATTCTTCCGCTCCAGCAGGTACCTGACGACGCTCATGTTTTTTGCCCTGTTCATGGTGGCCCTGGGTCAGCCCCTCGGGGCCGTTGTAATGCCCTATGCGTTCAGGGAGGTGCTGAAATTCTCAAGCTACCAATTCGGTCTCCTGGAGAGCACCTTTATGGCGGGGGCACTGATTGGAAACGGGATAATCGCGGCAAAAGTTGGAAGGAAGGCCGGGAGGTACCTCTTCTATGCCCTGCTCTTCGATGGGGTGATGATTCTGATCTTCGCCTGGGTGGTGAGTCCCTACTCAGGGCTGTCGCGGGACGTAGCGTTCTTCCTCCTGGCGGGTGTTAACGTGCTCTGGGGTGCCATCGAGGCCTTTATCAACGTTCCCCTCAACTCAAAGATACAGAGGGCCATCCCAAGTGAGCTGAGGGGTAGGGTTATGTCCGCTATGATAGTTCTCATGAACCTTTCGGGTCCGCTTGGCCTGGTTCTGATAGGACCCCTATTGGACAGGTTCCCAACTTGGATGGTTACCCTGGCCCTGTGGACTGGGATGGGGGTTGTGGTAGCATATTACTGGATTCGTTACTCAGCGGTGCTCGTTGGGGATGGAGAAGCTCAGTAGGTGCTTACTTAACTTCCTTTAGCTTTCCTTCCCTCTTCTCTATCGCCCTCGCCATTATGAAGAGCAGGTCGCTCAGTCTGTTCAGGTAGACGAGGGCGTTCTGGCCAAAGCCGTAGTCAAGGACGAGCTTCGCAACCTTCCTCTCAGCCCTTCTGGTTACCGCTCTGCATACGTCGAGCTTTGCACTGCCAAGGGTTGAACCCGGCAGGACAAAGACCCGTAGCTGAACCTCTTCCTCGTATCTGTGGATGAGTCCTTCGAGCCATCCAATCTCTCCATCATCAACCTTCGTGTACCTTCCCCTGCTCGCTATCTCTGCCATGAGGTCGTAGAGCTGGGCCTGGATTCTCTCGAGACTCTCAGCCATTTCCCCTGGAACGTAGTGCTTGGCCTCTCCCAGAAAGCTGTCGAGCTCGTCGATCGTTCCGTTGGCCTCCATGATCGGCGAGAACTTCGCTACGCGATCGCCGGTGAAGAGGCCGGTCAACCCCCTGTCCCCGGTTTTTGTGGTAATGGACATTTTGACCACCAATCCCATCATGGACCTCAGGCTTTTAGGGTTTGCGGGCATTAGGGAACACCTTCGATGATAAAGACCTGTAGTAAATGAAGGAAAAACTTATTTATACATCAACGCCGTTTTTCTTTGGGTGGTTCATTATGAAGAGATGGGCACTAGTTGTGGCAGTCATTTTAGTCCTGAGTATGGTACCCGTGTGGGCGCTTAAACCGGTTGGTGCCCAGATGGAGTACACAACTAAGACCGTAATCATGAACGCCACGGCGGATACGTGGATAGCGGAGAGCGGTTATGTGGACCATAAGACATGGAGACTGGCCGTCGGAACGTATTACGGGAAGGAGGAGAGAACGTACGTTAAATTCGACCTGCGCAAGTACATCCCGCCCTCGGCGGTGGTCATAAAGGCTACCCTCATACTCCACGCCTACAACCACTACGGAACCCTCCCTCACAACGTAAGCGTTTACGGTGTCTACGATGACAACTGGAGCGAGAAATCACTTAGATGGTACAACCAGCCAGCCAACGTGACCGGTCCCCTCTCATGGACTGTTATAAGCCTTCCCAAGGGCAACGTAAACCACGACTACAGCTGGAACGTTACGGAGTTTGTCGCTGGCCAAGTGCCGGGTGACGGTGTAGTCAGCTTCTACCTCCACTCAAACCTCAGCCACGTTCACACCAAGGACTACATATACTTCGCATCCAGAGAGAACAAGTACAACCCAGATCCAAGGCTCGTGGTGGAGTATTACGTGCCTATAAGCATAACTGGACTCAAGACTTCTAGACCCGCAATAGAGGGTCATCCTGTGACCATAACCGTAACCGTTAAGAACAGTGGAAAAGGTACTCAAAACGCCCCATTACGCATTTACGTGGATGATCAGCTCGTCTTCAACAACTCCGTAACACTCTATCCTGGAAAGAGTGAGACTTTTAACTACAAGTGGCTTCCCGCCTCAACCGGGGTCCACAGGATCCAGGTTAGGATAGGGTCCTACGATCTCAGGTACGGGGACGTGTGGGTTGCTCCCGACCCGAACGTGGTAGCCTACGGCCTCACCCCCTACTACGAGAGGTTCTACAATGAAGAAATGGCCAACCTCACCCCGCTCTACGAGAACTTCACTGCAACCGTCAACGCCCTCAAACAGTACGGGGTTGATTTCGGGGACCTTGCCCCCAGCATCCAGAGGATAGAGAACCTGATGAAAGAGATGGAGAGGCAGTACGGAATATACAACGCCCTCAAGAGGAGCCTTCTTGTCCAGAATCCCAATCAGATAAGCTACTACTACGCCGTCATGATACACATAAGAAAAGCCGCGTTCATGAGCAGGGAGGTCCTCAAGGAGATCGAGTACGTCATGCCCTACCTCACCTCCACCCTTGAGGAGATAGAAGCCACAACGCAGCCGCCTGCTTCCCAGAACCAGACCAACACCACCGGAAATCAGACGAACAGCGGCGGGGCCCGAAACGGAACCAGCGTTGCGCCTTCCAACCAGAGCAACGTGATGCCCTCCACCAACATCACGATTCATATAACCCGTGTCCTCGTGGACGCAGGCCACGGTCAGTACTACGTCAACGACGTCGGTGTTGCCAACCTCACCGCAAGGATAAAGAATGAGCTCGGGTGGGAAGTCAACGTTACCCAACTGCCCCTTACCCCCGACGTCCTCAAGGACTACGACGTTGTTATACTGCTCAACCCCAAGGAGGACCTCACCAGTGGGGAGATAAACGCCCTGAGGGAGTTTGTTGAAAACGGTGGCGGTCTCTTCATAGCCGGTGACTGGTACAAGTACGTTAACCTTGAGAGTCTCAACGCGCTGGTCAATGGGTACGGTATCAAGTTCAACGACGATGAGCTCGAGGATGACGATCAGAACAGCGGCCGGTCGTACTATCCGTTCGTTGGGGTATACAACACGGACCACCCGGCGATGAAGTTCATGTCGGACGGATGGAAGATGTACTATAGTGGGGACACCCTTGATGTGAGCGGAAACGCGGTCTGGCTGGTCAGGGCATACGACACTGCGTACTCCATAGATGCAAGCAAGAACGTCGTTAACGCCAAGGGAAGCGAGCCCGTTATCGCTGCCGCGGTGGAAGTCGGAAGAGGCAGGGTGATAGCTTACGGTTCCAGTAGGGCGCTCAGCGACAGCTACCACGGTAAATACCTAGCCAGCAACTGGCCTTTCATAAAAGGCGCTTTAATGTGGCTTATCCATGAGAACTGAGGTTTCTTTCTTCCTTTTATGTTTTCCCTGACTTTTCTGCATCATCTGCCCCGAAGAACCGTCAATTATCCGGGGTTAGATCTCTTTTGGAGGTATGAGAACTCCAAACTCCGTTATTATCCCCCTGACGTACCTCCAAGGGGTCACGTCGAACAGGCGGTTTCTGACCCTGAACCCCTGTCTGGTGTACGATCTCTCAACTATCTCAACCTCATCACCCTTCAGCTTCGGGTGGAGTTTGAAGCTCTCCGCCGCCACGTAGAACGGAACACCACTGTCGTGACAGGCGAGGGCGAGGGGATACGTCCCGGCCTTGTTCACGACCGCACCATCCTGGGTAATATTGTCAGCTCCCACCAAGGCCAGGGTCGCGTTTTTGGCGGAGATGCCAAGCTGAGCGTCGGTGATGACCTCAAAAGGTATCTTCAGACGCTCCAACTCACCAGCTAGTGCAATTCCCTCATAGTCCGGGGCGCTCTCTGTTAGGATTACCCTGAAGGCTTTATCTTTCTTCTTCGCCACCTTGAGTATCTCCAGAACCGCGGATGAGAAGGAATGCGTTATTACCACCTCATTCTCGTCAATAAGCTCGCTTCCGATGTTTCCTATTTCTGTCCTGGCTTCATTCCCTATGCGGATGAACTCCTCGGCTTTCAACCTGACCAGCTCGGGGTCCCCTGTTATCGGGATGAACCTGACCAGGTTGTAGAGAGACGCCATGGTCCTGTTGATGGCCGGAAGTTTCTCCCTCAACTCTTCCAGTGCCCTCTTCAGTTCGTCCCCTTCGAGGAGCTCCGAAAGGAGAACGTACGTCTCGGCACCTTTTCTAGCCAGCCAGCTGGCACCCCGTATTCGCTCCGCCTCCATTTCGCTGAGTATCAACTGCACCTCATGGGGAATCATCCACCGCACCCCTGTCGGTTATCCCGGCCTCATTCTTTTGGATTAATCCCTTATCACCTTTTCGGGCGTCTTCATTGCCGTGGATTTCACCAGGAGTGAAAACAACGTTTAAGTATTTTATTGCGATAAAATTCTCCGGTGGTAGCATGAAGGTGAAGGTTGGAATTAACGGTTACGGGACGATAGGAAAGCGAGTCGCTTACGCCGTCATGAGGCAGGATGATATGAAGCTCATGGGCGTTACCAAGACGAGGCCGGACTTTGAGGCTTACCGCGCGAAGGAGCTCGGAATCCCGGTCTACGCCGCTAGCGAGGAGTTCCTGTTGAGGTTTGAAAAGGCCGATTTTGATGTTGTCGGAACGCTCGGCGATTTGCTCGAAAAGGTTGATGTCATCGTTGACGCCACCCCCGGCGGTATGGGGGCTAGAAACAAGGCCCTCTACGAGAAGACCGGCGTCAAGGCGATTTTCCAGGGCGGCGAGAAGGCTACCACCGCGGAGGTTTCCTTCGTGGCCCAGGCCAACTACGAGAAGGCCCTCGGAAAAGACTACGTCCGCGTCGTCTCCTGCAACACCACGGGCCTTACCAGAACGCTCTCGGCCATTCAGGAGTACGTCGACCACGTCTACGCGGTCATGATTCGCCGTGCAGCAGACCCAAACGACACCAGGCGCGGGCCTGTGAACGCGATAACCCCTGGCGTTACCGTTCCCTCGCACCACGGCCCCGACGTGCAGACGGTGATTCCGATTAACATCGAAACGAGTGCCTTCATCGTTCCAACCACGCTAATGCACGTCCACAGCATCATGGTCGACCTGAAGAAGCCGGTGGAGGCAAAGGACATCATCGATATCTTCGAGGACACCACACGCGTTCTCCTCTTTGAGAAGGAGAAGGGATTTGAGAGCACGGCACAGCTTATAGAGTTCGCCCGCGACCTGCACCGCGAGTGGAACAACCTATACGAGATTGCCGTCTGGAGGGAGAGTGTAAACGTGAGGGGAAACAGGCTCTTCTACATCCAGGCGGTCCACCAGGAGAGCGACGTCGTTCCGGAGAACATAGACGCGATAAGGGCGATGTTCGAGATGGCAGAGAAGTGGGATAGCATAAGGAGGACGAACGAGAGCCTGGGGATTGTGGGGTAGCCTCGGTCGTTTTCTTATTGAGAGTTAAAGTCCTTCATCTTGAAGCCTAGATATGACAGTAGTATCATCACCGTGGACAGGGATATGGTTACGGTATAGCCATCCAGAACCGGTATCGGGAGCTTTCCGGTTTCAACTGTAGCCCCGATCGGTGAGAGGAAGTAGGCCAACAGGCTCACGGCAGTACCGGGGGGGTACGGTTTGGTTAGAATTACAAAAAGGGCCATGGGGACCGCTGAGGTTAATATGTAGAAAGATATGATGGCGCCGAGGGAATCCATCCAGACCATCAGAACCATCATTATAGCAAGGTACGTGGGCAGTTTGAGGAGAACAGAAACCATCAACAAAGGGTGCCCCTGAACGTAGACTGTAATGGCCACACTTAGAATGCCAACAAGGAGACCTGCAATTGCGGAAACCAAACGCCCAACGAACACTCCACCGGGCCCGTTGAAAAGGGTAAGCTCGAAAAGGGTGACCCTTTGTCCTTTAAAAACATGAGAAGCCACCAGGATACCATAAACAGGCAGGAACACCATCTCAGCAATTACTTCGGACTCATAGAACCCCATTCTCTTAGCGTCCTGTAGAGAATACCACGTGGCCAGAACCATCAGTCCAAGCAGCATTTCAGTCACAGGATGGGGAAACATGTTTTTAATGTGCCACTTAACTGCTTTTCGCGTAAGCATAGCGCAACCCTGCCCGTTTGAATCCAGCTATGATCCCTTTGAACAGCATATCCACCAGCTCATCTCCGTCAGCCTTTACGATCAACGTTGCCCCAAAGCGGTAGAGGGTTTTAAACGGCAGTTGCCCCCCTGTTTCAACTAGAGTTACTTCATAAACGTCGTTCGAGAAAAGTTCCCTTCTTGTTCCCGACCAAACCAGCCTTCCCTCTCTTAGGATTAAAAAGTAGTCGGCCACGGCTTCACCTTCCTCAAAGTCGTGGGTGGCTATTATGACTCCCTTCTTCTTAGATATCAGCTCATCCACGATACCGGCCCGGTACGAGTCAAGATGAGCCGTAGGTTCATCAAGTACAACGACTTCAGAGTCGCATGAGAGTGCCACCAGCAGATTGCAGAGCTGTGCCTGTCCACTGGAGAGAGAGTCTATCCGCCCATCAAGGAACTGGATTATCCCAAGGGCTTCAATGAACTCATCTACTCGTGGACATCGTGGATTTGTCTGGAGCACCTCCACGAGATCACGCACTTTAACGGGAATTCTGAACTGGGGTTTTTCAAATGAGTACCTTATAGCAACCCACTTATCTTTTCGTTCGTATGGTTCCCGCCCATTTATCATAGCTCGTCCAATGGTTGGATGTCTTATTCCAGAAAGAATAGAAAGGAGAGTGGTCTTTCCGCTTCCGTTATGTCCAATAAGGGCCAGTCTGTCAGTCTTAGCTTTGAAGGTGAGATCCCTTATCCCCCATGTCCCACCATAGCTCACGCCAAGATTCTCAGCCTCGACGATCATTGGCTGGACCTCCCGGCGAATATAAGGAGGATTATCCCCATCAAAACAAGGACATAATCCACCGGGGCGCTGTACTGAGTGAAGCTATATTTTAGAGCCCCGGTCCAATCCTGATGGACTGGCTGGACGCTGGTTTTGAAGAGGCCAATGTCGGTAATGATTGCATAATTGCGTTCAGCAAAGTTCCAATCCAACCGGGGTAAGAGTCTGGGCAGGTCGAGTTGTTTTGGATTCACCCCTATCGGTACATGTGTGGGCAGACCGTCTATCACGCTGGTATTTGGCGCCGGGAATCTGGGACCAATAACCCTTAGAACTCTGGCGAAGTACCTATCCCCTCCACGGTAATAACTTACCCCTACGTACTTGGATAACGGTTCCGGTAAAGAGGGGCTGTAGATAAATGGGAATCCCACGGAACTGGGACTGAAGTCGGAGGGAAATGGGATTTCCCTAACCGAGAGCTTTGAGGTCTTCGTTCTATTTAGGGCCGAGACCGTCACAACACTTGAGGGGAACAGGGTTCTTATGAGAGGATCGTTCTCGTTGAGGACCAGCTTCACTTTCGAGAGCAATTTTAACCGTCCTTTTATAGTCCCAGGCTTCGAGAGGCTGGAAACGTAGTACATTGAGAGGTTTTTTGTGTTATGTTATACGTGTCAAAGCTCACATTGAATTTGCCGTTTCCGATGTAAGTTATGTTGTACATAATCAGCATTTTTTGGTACGGGATTATCCCAGCATAAACAAAGTTGTTTCCTGGCTTTAAAACTGCATGAGGATCGTGGGAGTAATTTGATGCATAATAATTCACGATGGGATACATGGCGACCATAATTCCTAGGGATATAACGATGAAACCAGATAATGTGTAGGTCTTCTTCCTACCCATCTAGTAGCCCCCCCTTATATTTGTATTTAAAAAATTAAAGATTATAACGTGGTGCTTTATTCAATATCTATTGGTATCTCAACAGAAGCACCCACGTTCTCAGTCATATACTTACTAAGTGAGTTTCCTCCATGGCTATCCACATATGCCTCTATAATGATCTCGAAGTGTTCATCCGATGCCGTGGATATAACTTGAGTAGACATCCGCCCTATGGGAGCAGGTTTGTTAGCTGTTGGGGCATCTCCGGCTGGTTGCAGATACACCTGAAGTTCACTTGAGCCATCATACGAGGATTCAGTTAAACCATAGTGCTCAAAGTTGTTTAAGTGCCAAGAGCCTTGCCCGTATATTGAGTGGGGGGTAGTGTACGAATCAGTACTGTACCAGTAAGCATTTGAACCTGTTCCACTTGAAGATCCAAAATGAACTCGAGTCATTGGTCCCTGCTGGAGCTGATCTCCCTGGAATTCATACTGTGCAGCTATGTAAACTCTTGCAGTTGAGAAACTACCATGCAGAATAGTGTCAAGGGTAACAACCCCACTCTGCGTTGCCAACGCGGGTGTTGTGGTTGCCGCTATCACCAACACAACTATCCCAAATATGGTGTAGGCCAACTCTCTTTTGTTCATCTTCCCCCCCATTTAGTGGTGGGTAATTACATCTCAGAAGTCATCATTTATATAGTTATTGGTTCAAGTGTTTAATTGTAACTGGCCAGAGTATTATACCCCCATCCTTCTCCTCACTTCATCAATCTTAAGATCCTTAACCACCAGATCCTTCTCCCTGCTCGTCTCACCCCTGGCGAGCTTAACCTCCGCACCGAGAACCTTTGAGAGGAACTTTACGAGTTCTTTGTTTGCCTTTCCATCTACGGGCGGGGCCTTGATTTTGACCTTCAAACGCCCGCGCCACTCATCAACGCCTTCAATCTCGTTCCTCTTCGCCTTTGGCTGGACGTAAACGAGTAGAATCGTCCCGTCCTTGGTCTCCTTCAGGAACTTCGCGCTCATTATCAATCCCTCCAATGTACTCCCACACGATATCGGGCGGGAACTCATTCCGTTTAATCTTTTCGAGGATTTCCCTCGCAACGCGGTAGGCGAATTCAAACGTTTCTTTGTCAATAACGCCGTAGTTGAGCGCCATCTCAAGCTCCTCTTCATCGAGGAGGAAGGCCTCGCCGCCCGGGAAGACGAAGATGTCGAGGAAGAGGTCCAGCATCTCAAGGGTATTTCCTTCGCGCCTCGTATAAGCTAGAACGTCGATATAGAGGCCTTTGAAGTTGCCCTTCTCGTCATAGAGCTTCAGGACGTCGTAGTTCTCTCCGACAAAGGCGAAATAGAGCATATTATAACCGTTATTGATTACCTCGACGCCGTTCACCCTCAGCGGGGCGAGCATGCCCTCAAAGCGGGATTTGGCAACTATGACATCTCCCAAATCAGCGACTACCTCATCATCACGCTCAAGAATCCTGTTCGGAAGGCGGCGGTAGATGAGGTGGATTTTCATTAGAAACACCAAAAAGAGTTAGGGGGAGATTACTCTTCGAAAATCAGCTCCCTGAGCTTCCCGGGCAGCTCCTCGATGCCCACCCTTATCTGCTCCCTCGTATCGCGATCGCGAATCGTGACGGTGTTGTCCTCGGGAGTCTGGTTGTCTATTGTGACGCAGTAGGGGGTTCCAATCTCGTCGTAGCGGAGGTAGCGCCTGCCGACGGTGTCCTTCTCGTCGTAGACCGCTATGAAGCCCACCTTCTGGAGGGTTCTTAGGATATCGTAGGCCATACCTTTGAGCGGCTCCTTGGCGACGAGAGGAAGAACCGCGACCTCGATCGGCGCCATATCCTTCTTGATCTTAAGGTACGTCCTGTCCTCATCTACGACGAGGCTGTTCTCAAGGAGCAGGTAGAAAGGCCTGTCGATACCGAAACTGGGTTCAAGAACATGGGGCACTATTTTCTCCCCCGTTACCTTCTCCTCGACCTCCTTGATTATGAAGTCATCCTTCTCCAGCTCGTGGCCCTCGATGATAGCATTTCCGCCCCTTTCGAGGAGTTCAACCAGCTCGTGCTTCTTTTCTTCTTCCCAGCCCTGGATAAGCTCGTTTATCCTCTTGGCGTCCTTCTTCAGCTTAGGTCCGACGCGCTTCATGTTGAGGCTCACTTTTAGGTGCTTGACTGTTCTGGGTTCATCGTAGTGTATGAGGACGGTTAGGTCAGCACCACTCATCTTCATGTGCTTGCTCAGGTCGTAGTTGCCGCGGTTGGCTATTCCGACGCACTCCACCCAGCCGAAGCGCTCGCTGTGTATCTCGGCGTCCCATGTGTCGCGCGAATAGTGAGCGCGCTCCTCCGGCAGCTGCTGGCGGAAGCGTATCTTATCCTCGGGGATGCCGATGTCGAGGAGCGTTCTTTTGACCATGACCATGTAGTAGGCGAAGAAGGTGTTCATGATGTAGCCCTTCTCCACGGCATCCTCCGCAGTAAGCTCAATCATGCCGAGGTCCTTGAGCTGGTGCTCTATCGGGTAGAGCCTCAAAACCTCGTCCTTGACCTCGTCGAAGTGCGGATGTTCGGTCTCCTTCGGGTTGAAGAATATCTCCGCCTCCGCCTGGGTGAACTCCCTCAGCCTTAACATCCCCTGCCTCGGTGAAATCTCGTTGCGGTATGCTTTACCTATCTGGAATACGCCGAAGGGGAGCCGGTTCCTCGCGAAGGCGTTCAGCCTCTTGAAGTTCACGAAGATACCCTGTGCAGTCTCGGGCCTCAAGTAGCCCTTCTGGTCACCGTAGGGGCCGATCTTGGTTTCGAACATGAGGTTGAAGTACCACACCTCGCCGAGCTCACCGCCGCACTCCGGGCACCGGATGTTGTGCTCCCGGATGAGCTGGGTGAGGTGCTCGGCGCTCATGCCTTCTGTGTCTATACCAAGGGCTTCCTCCACTATGTGGTCGGCCCTGAAGCGGGCCCCGCACTTCTGACACTCCACTAATGGATCCACAAACTTCTCAACGTGACCGCTCGCTATGAAGACCTTCTCCGGCGTGATGTCCGGTGTTTCCAGCTCGAAGAAACCCTCCCTCTGGAAGGCCTCACGTACCTTCCGCTCGATTTTACGTTTTATTGCCGCACCGAGCGGGCCGTAGTCATAGAATCCGCGTGAACCGCCGTAGATTTCAAAGCTACCCCAGGCGAACCCCCTTCTCCTCATCAAATCCTGGAGAATCTCGTACTTATCCACCTCTCCCATCACTCACCACCTGAAACTGGAGTAAGGCCATTTCATAAAAAGCTTTTGGAAACTCTTGGTGATGCTCTGCAGATGGAATAAAGGGAGTAGAGCAAGAAAGAATTTTGACGTCATCCCATGGAAATGCGGAACTCAACCCAGCCCTCGGAGGAGTAGTACCAATGGCAAAGTAATACGGGTGATACGATGCATTCTGTTAGTGTCGGCGGTCGCCCATATTTTACACCATAGTGTTCTTTCCACTCCTTTGAGCCCGTACTCTGGAAACCTCAATGTTGCTCCAGGCTCGATTTGGTACGTGTCCGAGCCAACCGCCTTGTCTTCGGCCACATCGTGCCACCATTTTGCAAGTTCCTGTGAATAGTCACTTTGATCATGCACAAACACATCGGGGATTGTGTAGCTCCAAGATTGTGATGCACTGATCGTGGCTCCATCTTCACCAGCAGAGACCCCAATTGAAACTCCCACAGTTGAGGCTCCTGAAGTTGTAGTGGGGGCATAGTCAGAAAGGAAACCATAACTGTTGTAATAATCAGCGTCTACCCAAGTGTACATGTCCGCTGTTCTCCACTCCGAGTCACTCCACAGTTCTTTGCCTGGGACTGATTGCTGTCTCACATGTACATCGTACCAGTCGTAGGTTGTGGATCCGTCGTTTATGAGCTTGTAGTATATTGTTCTAACGTTGAGCCTGCCATACGGTTTCCAGTCATCACCGCTGGTAAAATCAAGCTGACTCTGATAAGACCAGTACGCTCCAGATGACAGAGGCCCTACCCCGAGTTTGAAAGTTCCGGCGTTGGGTTTTAAGTTCTTGACCGCCCAAATGTAGGCCTCTTTAATTGCCCCTGGCACGCTATCAATGGAAACGAACTCTCTGCTTACAAGAATGGCATCGGAGGGATAGGTTACGTAACCGTAGACGGTTGCTTTTTTAACCGGCTTTCTCCCTGGACCTCTACCAGCTACAAGCTCTGCAAAGAACTGGCCCCTGAAAGTTCCGCTGATAACCTCGGGACTACCGATAACAATAACAGGTATTCCTGAGAGGATTTCTTTCTTCACGAGTTCCCTGAGCTGGGAGCTGTTTTTCACGTGGGAACTTTCAACGACAAGTATATGTGGAGTTTTAATGCTCAGTGAAGGGTTCATCCGTATCGCTTCCTTGAAATATTTCGAGACGTTGCTCCCCACGTAGTAAACTGGAACTGTGTTGTTTATCTTCTGAACCACTGGGACAGAGTACTGAACGCTACTGTTTGTTGGATACGCTGAAACAACAAACAGACTTCCAACCAAAACACCAAGTACGAACCATACCACTTTCTGTCGCATCCGACCCCCCCAACGGGGTTGTCAAGTAAAGTCAGATAGTTTGTAGTATTTAAGCGTTTCGCTCTCGTGAAATTAAAAAGTGTTAGTTAAACTTGATAACGCACTGTCCCGTAACTGGGTTTTCCCCATTCTCCTCGATTTTTGATTCTCAAAGGGGGAAAGAGTTATAAACCGTTTCCCTCGTTATCGTTACGAGCTTTGATTATTTGGAGGTGCGTGAAAATGGCGGAAAGACCACTTGACGTTATACACAAGTCCCTCGATAAGGATGTCCTCGTGCTCCTCAAGAGGGGTTCGGAGTTTAGGGGTAAGCTTATCGGTTATGACATACACCTGAACATAGTCCTCGCCGATGCCGACCTGATTCAGGAGGGCGAGGTGGTTAAGAAGTACGGTAAAATCGTCATCAGGGGAGACAACGTTCTGGCCATCTCCCCGGTTGAGCTTGAGTGAGCGCTTTGAGTAGCGAGGTGATACGATGGGAAGCGGAACAGAGCCGAAGGGAAGGAGGAATCACACTCCAACTCACATACGGTGCAGGCGCTGCGGTAGGCGCGCCTTTAACGTCCAGAAGGGCTACTGCGCCGCCTGCGGCTTCGGCAGGAGCAGGCGCATGAGGAAGTACAGCTGGTCCCACAAGTGGAAGAAGAAGAGGAACCTCGCGTACTGATTCTTTTTATTTTGGTTTTTCACGTGAGGAGTTCCATCCGACCTTTTCTGAACATCTTCATGTTCATCTAACCCATAGCAGAAACCTTATTAAACCTCTATGATGCTTTCATCGATTAGAGGGGCGTCTTAATGTTTCAGTTTAATAATACCCAGCGGAGGATCTGGTCACTGGCATGGCCGGCTATAATAGCCAACATCTCCCAGACGATGCTCAACCTAGTAGACACGCTCATGGTTGGTCATGTGAGCGCCCTCGCTATAGCCGCCGTCGGCCTTGGCGGACAGGTCAGCTGGTTCATGTTTCCGATAATGATGACGGTCTCCGTGGGGACCCTGGCCCTCGTGGCGCGCTTCGTCGGGGCTAGGGACTTTGAGAGCGCCGAGTTGGTTCTTGAGCAGAGCCTCTACTTGGCGTTCATCCTCGGCGTCCCGGTTATGCTCTTTGGCTGGTTCTTCGGTGACGACGTGCTCAGGATAATGGGGGCGAAGGATGCGCTCCTGTCACTGGCCGACTCGTATCTCAAGGTTGTCTTTCTCTTTTACCCCATACGCTTTGTCCTGTTCACTTCAAACTCGGCACTTAGGGGTGCGGGAGATACAAAGACGCCCATGAAGGTTGGAATACTTATGAACGTTCTCAACGCCACCTTCGATTACCTCCTCATATACGGCAAGCTGGGGTTCCCAAGACTTGGGGCAGTTGGGGCCGCGTGGGCTTCTGGTATAGGGATAACGACGGCCACGGTCGTTGTGATGATTTTACTCCTCTCCGGAAGGCTGATAATAAAATTCTCGCCGAGCTGGAGCTTCTATCCGGAGATGGTCGGACGCATAGTGAGGATAGGGACTCCAACGCTCGTTGAAAGGGGTCTGTTCAGCTTTTACAACTTCCTCTACATGAGCATCGTCACGCGCTTTGGGGACGTGGCCCTGGCTGCCCACCAGATCGGTCTTAGGGTCGAAAGTATAGCGTATATGCCTGCCTTCGGTTTCAACGTTGCCTCCTCTGCCCTGGTGGGACAGAACCTCGGTGCCGGGCGACCTGAGGAAGCTGAGAGAACGGTAAAAGAGGCTATCAAGATGGTGTCCCTTTTTATGAGTGCCATGGCCATGGTTCTTATACTCTTTCCCCGCTATCTAGTGATGCCTTTCCTGACCTCCAGCGATCCAAACTATGGTACGGTTCTGCACCTCGCCTCAATATATCTCCTGATAGTCGGAATAAGCGAGATTCCCCTTGGATGGGTTTTCGTTTTAAGCGGCTCCCTGCGGGGTGCCGGCGACACCAAGAGTCCGATGTACGTGACGGCGGTCAGTAAACTTCTGTTCAGGATAATCCCTGCCTATCTGTTGGGATTTGGATTTACCATTGGGCCGCTGAGCCTTGAGGGCATGGGGGTTGTCGCGGCCTGGGTCGCGATGAGTCTGGAAACCTTCACGAGCGCCGCGATGTACTGGTGGATATTTAGGAGGGGCAAGTGGAAGTACGTGAAAGTCTGAAACAGGCCAAGTCAAAAAGGAAGAGCACGTTACAGGGCCGCGACTATCAGTCCGAGGATAAAAAACGTAACCCCGGCTATTATTATTGAGATAAGCCATGCCAGGAACACCCTTCCCAACCGGTGTTGAAAATGGCTTTGATCACGCAGATGTACACGATGAACGTTGTTATAATGTTTATCCCGGGCAAGAAGAAGAGTACCGCCGCAATGATCCCTGCCAAGATTCCTCCGCTCAGTATCGCAACGAGGCTTTTGCCCAGGGTGGGGTTCCCCATCCCGGCAACTTTGGCACCCGGCTTCATGAAGTACGCCGCGACCAGTAACGCTATTAGTCCAACAAATAACGTTGCCCCCACTCTGAGTCCCAGAAGTGTTAAACCCCCAAGGATTCACCTCCCCGGTTCTGGCTTTACAGGTAGGGTGCAATGTTTATTAAGTTTTTGCAGCCTTGAACGTGTCCCCGTAGGACCTCCCGACGGTTCATGAGGGTCATCGAAGATCCCGCAAGGCGTCCAGCACATCTTCAAACGGTGCATCTGTCTTCAGAGCTGTCGGTGAAAAATGCGTCCTGGTTGCCCTGTGCCCCCTATCACGCAGTTCTTTGATGACCCCCGTGAGCTTTCCGACTTGGAAGTTGTTCCTCCTCGCGAGGGCGTGGGTGTCGTAGTGGAACGGAACGTCCAGCTCTTCGGCCAAGGTTCTGAGGAACTTAGGGGTTTTTCTGGGATCACCGAGGGGGACGCTCTCAACGGCAGAGAGAAGGGTCTCCACAAACGCCTGGTTCTTCAGCGGACCGAGCCACAGCGGGCCGTGGGCTCCGGGCCGCCTGGGGAGGAAGTCATCATTGTACTCGAACCTTCCATTTTTTTCCTGCCATACATAACCAAGCCGCTTCAGGGTATCGTCCGCTTTCTTTGCCCCGCTCTTCAGCCTTAGAAAGGCTCTGAAGTAGTGATCACGGTAGTACGCTAGAAGGACATCAACGCCAAGGTCGTATTTGGCGGCGTACTTTACCACAGCGCCTATCAGTATCCTAAGTCCTGCTTCGTGACACAGCTCCCTCCTTATGGGCTCGGCGAGGTATTTCCTCCTGCAGGCGTGTTTATACGCCCCGCACAGGACGCCGGTGTCCGTTGCTGTAATCGCCAGAACTCCCCTACGCCTGACAGAGCGAAGGGCGGTGTCCAGAAACTCCATCGGCGAGCCAAATGGATCCAGATCAACGAACTCGAAGTGTCTGAAGTTGTTCGCCATCACCCTGTTGGCGTCGTCGTTTGTTACGGTAATCCTCTTTGCTCCCTGGAATTTGGCCACTCTCCCCGTTAATTCCGGTTCGATCTCGATGTTGCGCTTCACGTTCTCAACTATCAAACGGAAGGCGTCTTCATTTATATCGTTCAACCAGACCTCCTCAACCTGCGTCTCAAGCGCGTATCGAATACCCCTAACTCCGGTGGCAGAAAGGGCATCGACAACCGACTTGACGCCTAGGATTCGCACCGCCAGCGTGCTTATGTCCCTGTTAAATCTCATCACGGGGTTGTAGAAGACCGGCGCATCGTAGATACGGTTGGCCTTTGGGATGAGTATCCTCGCGAGTCCTTCCCGCACCTCAACAAACTCCATCATCTCACCGGGAAAAGAAAAGGTTGGGAGGTTTAAAGGATTTCGACGTCAGGAGAACCGGGAGATCATACGGCGGTTGTTCTGCCCCCCTGCCATGATCTAGGTAAGGCGCTTGATCACTCCTCCACCTGCCCGTCCTCATCGAAGTCTACAGGGGTATTCTGGATCTATTACCCCAGCAAGCCTCTTTGTGAGCCGGTGCACTGATCTCCTGTTCCATCCCCAAACTCCGTAAGGCTGTCGTCGACTTCAAGGAGCTCCCTCAGGCTTGTTATCTTGATGAAGTTGTCCCTTTCAAAGAGGAGGGCAACATCGCTCTTGTAGGGGGAGGCCTTTTGGACGAGGAGGGCGTTTTCATCCAGGATGTACGTAAATCTACTCGGGCTGTCGTCAATCCAGACAACCGGGCAATCGGGATAAAGCTCCCTCACCGTCCCGAATTTCTGGAGCATATCTCTGGTGCCCTTGAAGGTTATTATCTCATCAAACTCGTCGTACCAGCCGGTTTTCTTGAGGAAGAGTACTTTACCTCCTGGGTACGTGTGTTCGCCCGAGAAGGAGATCACGGTTCTTCCCCTCCTCCGCAGCTTCCTCACAACCCTTCGCGCATGGGGGAAGTCCCTGATGAAGCGGGGCATCAGACTGTAGTACTCGTGTATAGTGCCCTGGGCCACGAGCTCATGAATGACCCCCAGATGGCGGTACGTCAGCCTTCCCTTTATGAAGAGGAAGAGCGCCTTGTAGTACTCGTCGTATAGATCGCTCTCTATAACTGCAGGAACCGTCTTTTCGATAGCGAGGCGAAGGGCTTTCTCAACGGCCCCTGTGCTGTCAACGAGCGTTCCATCAAAGTCAAAAAGATAGACGGTCATATGCTGGGCTCTCCTCGGAGGTTTATATGGGTTTCCGAAAGAGTTTTATCCAGCGAGGTCAATGCCCATCGGTGGTATCAATGAGGATAGAACATCTCCAAGAATTCCTGTCCCAGAACGAGCTGGACGGGGCCTTAATAATTTCCTCTCCGAATCTGTACTACTTCACTGGATCATCGCCGGTTCTCGGCGGCTACTTGGTAGTAACACCAGACGAGTCGCTCTTCATGGTGCCCGAACTTGAGTATGAAGAGGCTCGGGAGACCTCAAAGGTTCCTGTGGAAAAGTTCAAGGGCGGCAAGGACCTCTACGAAAGGCTTTCCTCCTTCGGACTCCGCAGGCTGGGCATAGAGGGGGGAACATCTTTTTCCCTGACTCAAAGCCTCCGTGAAAAGGTTGGGGTAACCGAGTTCAAGACAATTGATGACATCATCAAAGAGCTAAGGATTATCAAGACGCCCGAAGAGATTGAGGTCATAAAGGCCGCCTGCGAGATAGCGGACATGGCGATGATGGCTGCCCTTGAGGAGATAAGCGAGGGCAAGCGCGAGAGGGAGATAGCGGCGAAGATGGAGTACGTCATGAAGATGAACGGTGCTGAAAAGCCGGCCTTTGACACAATAATAGCCAGCGGCTGGCGGGCCGCCCTGCCCCACGGAGTGGCAAGCGACAAGAGAATAGAGAAGGGTGATCTGGTAGTCATCGACGAGGGGGCCCTGTACCGACACTACCACTCGGACATGACGCGTACCATAATAGTAGGTTCACCCAACGCGAAACAGAAAGAGATATACGAGATCGTTCTTGAAGCCCAGCGGAAAGGTGTTAAAAATGCCAGGCCCGGCATGACGGCCAAGGAGCTGGACACCATCGTCAGGGACGTCATCAAGGAGTACGGCTACGGAGACTACTTCATACACTCCACCGGACACGGCGTCGGACTTCAGATACACGAGTGGCCGAGGGTCAGTCAGACGGACGATACGAAGCTCAAACCGGGGATGGTGATAACCATCGAACCAGGGATATACCTGCCCAAGTTCGGTGGAGTGAGGATAGAGGACACCCTCGTCATCACGGAGAGCGGGGCTAGGAGACTCACCAAGACAGAGAGGGAGTTGATTTAGTTTTCCAGAAATTTCTTGAAAAAGTGTGCCTCGTCAAAATAAGAAGCGATTAGTGGGTGCTCTGGTAAAGATTCAAAACCGTCTATGTCGTTATAATCGGAAGACGAGAGGGCATATACGAAGACCTTTGAGGTGGTTGGGATGCAGATAATTCACCAGGACGTCAAGGAGGGCAAGATAAAGGTCAAGGCGGAGACCCTCGATGACCTCTGGCACCTGTACCACATAATCGAGGAAGGCGACGTCATCTACGCCAAGACCCTCCGCAAGCAGAGCCAGCGGGCCGATTCCCTGAGGGCGGAGAAAGTTGAGGTGATCCCCGTTTTCCTCGGCATCAAGGCTGAAAAGGTCAGCTTTCACAAGTTCGCCAACCACGTGCGCGTTACCGGGCCCATAGTATACTCCTCACGCGAGGACGTCCCCGTGGGGAAGTACCACACGATAATTATCGAGGAGGGAACCGTCGTCACCATCCAGAAGCCCCGCTGGAGGGGTTATTTCCTGGACAGACTTAAGGAAGCCGTTGAGGCCTCCAAGCGGGCGCGCGTGATGATAGTCGTCATGGACGATGGCGAGGCAGATATGGCCCTGGTGAGGGAGTACGGCGTTGAGATTTTGAACAGTATCAGACGCAATCTGGGTGGAAAGCAGTACAGCACCGAGAGGGAAAGCGAGCAAAAGAGGTTCTTTCACGACGTTGCAAGGACGATGGAGGAGATAATGCGGCGCGAGAAGGTTGAGAAAACCATAGTTGCGGGCCCTGGCTTCGTGAAGGAAGACTTCTACAAGTTCCTGCGCGAGAACTACCCGGAGTTGGCCAAGAAGGTCGTCGTTGAGGACACCAGTGTAACCGGCAGAACGGGCATCTACGAGGTCATCAAGCGCGGAACGGTTGACAAGGTCTACCACGAGAACCGCGTTGCTAAAGAAGTCCAGCTCGTCGAGAAGGTTCTTGAGGGCATCGGAAGGAACACCGGGATGGTGACCTACGGACTGAGGGAAGTTGAAGAGGCCGTCAACTACGGTGCGGTTGAAACCCTTCTGGTTCTGGACGAACTGCTGAAAGGGGAGTACAGGGATAAAATCGAGGAGCTTCTAGAAACCGTCAGACGTTCCCGCGGCGAGGTCATCGTGGTCAGTTCTGGGCACGAGGGCGGCGACAAGCTGAAAGCGCTGGGGGGCCTGGCGGCGTTGCTGAGGTTCAGAGTGAAGTGAGTTCCTTGCCGTACAGCTCCACGTAGGGGTCGCCTTCAAACCTTGGAAACGGCCTTTCTTCCCCCTTTTCCACGAGGACGCGCCTCTTTTTAGCTGTGAACTCCCCGAGCTCAAAGGCCTTGACCCCATTTTTATTTAATTCTTTAATTAAGAAATTGTATTTTTCTGGTGGGACTATCGCTATTAGCGTCCCGCTCGAGGATACGCTCCAGGGTTCAAGGCCGTAAAAGGAGAGAACCTTTTCCACTAAGGGGTTGAGTTGTAGCCTCGCGCCGTAAACGGTGAAGCCAACTCTAGAGTTGTCGGCAATCTCGTGGAGCGCCGTTAAACCACCCTCCGTCGCGTCGTGCATCCCCCTGACGAAAGATTTAGCGATTAAAGCGTCCGGGACGACGGTTTCGAGCCGGTAGAGGGATCTCAGCTCCGCAATTTCCCGGGGGGTCAGGACCTTTCTCAGCTCGTCTGCTCTAAAATAAGCGGAAGAAACCGCGAACTCAAGGGCAACTTTGCCTGTGACGACTATTCTGTCTCCGGGCTTCGCGAGGGGGAGCCTAAGCTCGTCTTTCCCCACCAACCCCATTGCCGTTGTCGTCGCCGTGGGCTCGGAAATCGAGGGGTAAACCCCCGTGTGCCCGCCGATTATTGCGGTGCCATAGCGCTTGCATTCTCTGTTAAGTTCCTCCATGGCTTTTTTCAGGAAATCCGTTGAAGCCCCGGGAGGAAAGAGCAAATCGACCACGAGCCACTCTGGCCTTGCTCCAAAGACGGCAACGTCACTCGAGGCGAAGTGGTAAATGAAGAAACCAAAGGTCTCCCAGGAAACACCGAGCGTCGGGTCCGTTGCGACTACGAGATAGTTCCCCTCGCCGTATTCGAGAACCGCCGAGTCAAAGCCTTCCCTGGGCCCATAGATTACCTTCGCGTCCTCCACACCGAGATTTGGGAAGACTGCATCGTGCAGAACGTCGTTCCTAAGCTTTCCGGACGGGAGCATTTTTCTCACCTTTGAATCGCTCTATTACACTCTTAACCTCAAGGAGGGTTTCTTCATCCGGGTTCCAGGCCATTATCTCAAAGCTCGGGACACGGACGCTTACGCGAACTTTTCTCTGCCTGGCGATTTTGCTGACTCTGCAGTTAACTCTGTAAACCAAATCCATAAGCTCCTCGGTGACGATTTCCTCCCGATCTATATACTGTAAAGGACAGCCCTCGCGCCACTGCCTCCGCCTCGCGTGCTCGTACATGCGGTAGGGCCTTATACCGGCCTCTTCCGCCAGTTTCTCAACTCGTCTGACGGTGTACGTTATCAGGGGCCTGAAGAGGGGAATCCCAATCCTTGGAATATCACAGAGCCTTATATCGCCGTGGCACTGATCAAGCAGGGCCCCAATAATTTTATCGTTGGCGTTGTCGCCCTTGGCCAGGATGTCAAAGCCGTTGTTGAGGGCGAACCACTTGGCGTTCCAGAGCATGACCTTCTTGCAATTGATGCATACTGGCCCCTTTCTTCCCCTCGCCTCGCGGAGGAGACCTTCTGTTATATCGACGAGGTAGTGCTCAACACCGAGTCTTTTCGTGAACCTCATGGCCCAGTATAGGGGTTCCTTCCAGCTCCAGCGGTGGAAGAAGGTGATTGCGGATACATCGAGGCCTGCCTCCTTCAGAAGATAAAGGGCCAGGCTGGAGTCCTTCCCACCGGAGAACATCAGGAGAATGCTCTCTCCAGTGAGTCCCTGCTCGGCTGAGAACTCCCGGACTGCTTTGACGGCCGACTCAAGCATAGGGAAAAAATAATGGAGGGCCTTAAAAATCTAACTTCACAGGTTAACCTTTCCGAGCCACTGCTCCGCCAGGTCCCCGATGAAGGGAAACTTGTAGCGCTCTCCCTGGTACGCCTTTACCATGCCGACTATCCAGAGTATGACTCCCAAGAGCCACAGGAGTTCTGACAGTACCCATCCGACAAATGGTATAACGGCCAGTATCCATGCGAGAATCGTAATGCCCAGGAAGGTTATCGTTGACTGCATGGCGTGAAACCTGACGAAATCGCTGTCCTTCTCAAGCAGAAGGAATATTATCCCGGTCAGCCACCAGCCCAGGTAGGCTAGCAGGCCCTCCAAATTCTCCTCGATGCCAAGGGAAGTCTTCCCCCTCGGCTTGGTATCGGAAACATCCTCCATAGGTGTACACCTCCAAACCTAAAACAATCTCTAATTCTCTAATCCCTTAAATACCTTTCCGAGTTTGCGGTGGGGGATAGCACCCACTGATTTTTGGATTCGAACCTTAGCGTTTTATTAGGCTAACAAAAGCTTTTTAAGGTTCTCGATAGAACGTAAAACGTATTAGGGAAGCCTAATGGTGATGAACATGATTGTTCCATTAAGCTCACTGAAACCGGGGGAGAACGGCATCGTGGTCGATATCAAGGGGGGCCACCAGTTCAGGAGCCGTGTTGTATCCATGGGTATAACCCCCGGTATAACGGTTCATGTGGTTGAATCGTATGCGGCAGGCCCGATAATCTTCTACGTCGGGGGCACCCGACTTGCGATGGGGAAGGGGATGGCAGCCAGGATTTTGATTAAAAAACTCTGAGGGTGCTCAAAGATGGCGATGAAGGTCGTTGCTCTAGCTGGAAATCCAAACGTTGGAAAAACCACGGTTTTCAACGCACTAACCGGGATGAGGCAGCACGTTGGCAACTGGCCGGGGGTTACCGTGGAGAAGAAGGAGGGAGTGTTTGAATACGGGGGACAGAGGTTTCTGGTCGTTGATCTCCCCGGAACTTACTCACTGACGGCCCATTCCGTGGACGAGCTCGTCGCAAGGAACTTCCTTTTAAATTCAGGCCCGGATGTCGTCGTTAACGTGGTGGACGCAACGGCCCTTATGAGGAATCTGTTTCTAACGATGGAAATCCTTGAGATGGGCGTAACTAACGTGGTGCTCGCCCTTAACAAGATGGACCTCGCGGAGAAGAGGGGTATCCGCATAGACGTTAAGAAGCTGGAGGAGCTCTTTGGCATTCCCGTGGTTCCACTCAACGCGAAGGCCGGAATCGGCGTGAACGACCTGAAAAAACGGATATATGAGATGTCCAATGGAAGGATAAAGACTGCCCCAATCGTTCCGGAGTATGAACCGGACATCGAGCGCGAAATCACACACATTGAAGGGGTCCTCAGCGGGACAGGGCTGGTCACGAAGTACAGCCCCCGGTGGCTTGCGGTGAAGCTCCTCCAGCGTGACGATGAGGTCATGAAACTCGTGCTTAGGCACCTGGGGAAGGAGAAACTCGATGAGGTAATGACGCACATCGGGGAGATAGAGTCGAAGTACGGGAGGACTATGGACCTCATAATAGCGGGCCAGAAATACGAGTTCGTGGACTCACTGATGCACAGGTTCATCCGCTACACATCAAAGGAAAGTCCCAACCTGACCGACCAGCTCGACAGGATCCTCGTACACCCGGTATACGGCTTCTTTGCCCTCCTGCTCGTGTTCTACGCGATGTTCAAGTTCGTGTTTGCGGTGGGACTCCCCATCCAGGGCTGGCTGGCGGCAGAGTTCAGCGCTTTCGGAGGGTGGCTTGCTCCCCATATAACTAGCGGAGCTCTCAGGGGTCTTCTGGTCGATGGCGTAGTAGGTGGTGTGGGGGCGGTGCTGAGCTTCTTCCCGCTGGTGTTCCTGCTGTTCTTTGTCCTTGCCGTATTGGAGGACGTAGGGTACATGGCGAGGGTGGCAGTCCTGATGGAGAAGATCATGAGAAAGTTCGGCCTTCCGGGTAAAAGCGTCATCTCCTTAATACTCGGATTCGGCTGCAACGTTCCGGCGGTCATGGCCACCAGAACCCTGGAAGATGAGAGGGATAGATTGGTCACGATGTTCGTCAACCCGTTCATTCCCTGTTCGGCGAGGCTCAGCGTTATCAGCTTCCTTGCCGGAGCGTTCTTCAGGGGAAACCAGGCAATTGTGGCAGTTAGCATCTACGCCCTTGCGATACTGATCGCCCTGTTCTCTGCGTGGATTGTCAGCCATTTCGTAATCGGGGGGGAGGAGAGCCCCTTCGTGATCGAGCTACCGGAGTATCTCCTTCCGGGCTGGAAAACACTTCTTTTACACTCCTGGGAACGGAGCAAGGAGTTTGTTAAAAAAGCCGGCACTATAATCCTAATCGGGTCGATATTCATCTGGTACCTCAGCAACTACCCCGCCGCCATCGGGACGGGAAAGAGTTACGCCGAGCGGCTCGGTCACATCTTTGCCCCCTACATGGGGCTGATGGGACTGGACTGGAGGGCCGCGGTCAGCCTGCTCTTCGGGATAATAGCAAAGGAAAACGTGATCTCAACGTACAGCATCATCTACGGGGTGGGCGGCGGAGAGGAGGCACTCAGGGGTGCGATGGCAGGACTCTTAAGCCCGCTGCAAGCGTACGTCCTTGGTGTCGTTACAACCCTGTACATTCCATGTATAGCGACGATTGGCGCCATAAGGGCCGAAAGCAATTGGAAATGGGCCGCTTTCTCTACCGCATACATGATAACCGTGGCCTCAGTAATTGGGATCCTGATATGGCATATCGGCCTTTTCCTGGGCCTTTGAGGTGGGGGCTTGAAGATGAGCAAGATCGAGATGGTACTGAATCTCATACGGGATGGGGAGAGAAACCCAGCCGAGATCGCGGGAAAACTCGGGATGAGCCGCGAGGAAGTCGATGGTATCATAAAGATACTGGAGAGCATGGGGTACGTTGAACGGATTGAGAGGGGATCGGACGCTTGTGAGGCCTGTCCCCTCCGCAGTATCTGCCTTGGATCCTGCGTTAGAAAGACCGCCACCGTATACCAGATCACCGGAAAGAGTTTCTCCCTCAAACGAGGCCATATTTAATGAGCGTAAAATATATAAGTCCGCCCGCGAAGTAACTACCGGTGATGCTATGAAAGCTGTCATTCTTGCCGGTGGTTTTGGGACCAGACTCAGGCCGCTCTCATCAACCCGGCCCAAGCCGATGGTTCCGGTTCTTGGGAAACCAAACCTCCAGTATCTGCTGGAGAGCCTTGAGCGGGTATCAGAGATCGACGAAATCATACTCTCCGTCCACTACATGAGGGGTGAGATAAGGGAGTTCATCGACGAAAGGATGGGAGACTACCCGAAGTCAATAAGGTTCGTTAACGACCCCATGCCCCTGGAAACGGGAGGAGCCATCAAGAACGTTGGGGATTACGTTGGAGAGGACTTCCTGGTGATCTACGGTGATGTTTTCACCGACTTCGACTTTGGGGAGCTTATAGAGGCCCACAAGGAACGCGGCGGTCTCATAACTGTTGCGGTCACGAAGGTCTACGATCCCGAGCGCTACGGTGTTATCGAGACCGACGAGGAGGGGAAAGTAACCCACTTTGAGGAGAAGCCGAGAAGACCAAAGACCAACCTGGTGGACGCCGGCATCTACGTCCTCAACCGGAGGGTGCTAGAGGCTATACCCAAGGACAGGGAAGTCTACTTCGAGCGCGAGGTACTCCCCAAGTTCGTGGCGGCCGGGGAGGTCTACGCCCACAAAATGCCGAGGGAAACGTACTGGATCGACCTCGGGACGCCTGAGGATCTTTTCTACGCCCATCAGGTGGCCCTCGACAGGATCTCCAAAGAGAACGGCTACTACACCATAAAAGAGACCGCGGAGGTTCCGGAAGACGTGGAGATTCAGGGTCCTGTGTACATAGACGAGGGTGCGAAGATCGGACACGGTGTAAAGATCAAGGCGTACACTTACATAGGCCCGAACACCGTGGTCGGCGAGAGGGCGTACCTCAAACGCGCCATCCTTATAGGCAACGACATCATCAAGGAGCGTGCGGAGCTGAAGGACTCGATACTCGGTGAGGGCGTCGTGGTGGGTAAAAACGTCATCCTCAAAGAAAACGCGGTGGTCGGCGACTACGCTAAGATATATGACGATCTCGTCATCTACGGTGCCAAGGTTCTTCCGTGGAAGAAAGTCGAGGAGTACGAGGCCTTCATTAAGATAAAGCTGGATCCAACCAAGGTCCGGCCGGGAGCAACCCCCGATCACTGCCCGCTGGGGCTACCTGAATGTATCTACAAGAAGTTCAAGGCCATAGCCGGCGAAAAACCGCCCTGTGATGAGTGTATAGAGAACCAGTGGCTCTTTTGAGCTTTTTCATTTAGTTCTTTCGTTCTGAGTTGTTACCGAGTTCACTGTTTTTAGACGTCCGACGGACGTTGGGTGAGCGGGACTCAAGCTGAACTGCAGACTGACGGGGAATTCAGTGAGAACAGTCAATCACATGATAATGCACCCCAAAATTAATCCTGCTGAAAGTCAAAACCTTTTGTTGAAACTTTGCTGGCGCAAAGTTTCCTTCAGTACCTTATCCTCGGGTTGTACTCCAGAAGCATGAGGCCGTTTTTGAATATCCTTATGGTTCCACTCTCGGAGAGGCTTATGGAAATGGCCTTCGTTAGTTTGGTTATACCCGCGGCCGCTATGTGTCTGCTACCGAGTCCGGGGGGTAGCATAAGGTCTATCGCTTTGGGATCCACCTCGATGTACCTCCCTGCCGCTAGGATTCTGCCCGTGCCGCTGACCACGAACGCCCCATCGAGCTGGGCGAACTCCTTTATTATCTCTTTGCTGTCCCTGTCGAGAACGTTGATCTTGTGGCCCTTGAAGGGGTTGGGGATCATCTGATGAGAGTGCTTGAGGACGTTTCTGGTGTCACCTATCACAAACACCGTTCCAACGTGGGCGCCTTCCCTCCCTTCGACACTCAGCTCAATTGCTATCTCAAGAAGCCTCTGCATCACGTTCTGGTTCTGGGCGAAGAAGCCGCGCATTGCAGAGATTCCCTTTTTAACGCTCTTTATACCGATCAGGTCCTCGGTGGCATAGACAAAGGAATCACCCTCATTGAGGAGTTCGTGTTCCAGGAGAAACGCCGAGATCAAGTTCAGAACGTTGTTGAGGTCGAGATTGTGCGGTATCGAGACCCTCTTGACGCGTTCATCCTCTATGTCGAACACGGAGCCGACTACCACGAGCGTGATGTTCACCTGGGGCAGTTCTTCTGGCTTCACATCCCCCAAGACCACAAGGGCCTTGGCATTGGTCTCCCTCGCTACCCCAATGGCACTCTTCAGCATTGTCTCAAAGGTACTCCCCATCCCGATCAGCCACTTTAAATTCTCCAACGTTGTATAAAAACTTACCGTCTTTGTCCAACGGACGGTGGAAAAGGTTAAAACTGGATTATCCAAGTTTCGTGTGGGATCGATATGAGGATCGTCGTTGGATTGACGGGGGCCAGCGGTGCCATATACGGCGTCAGACTCGTGGAGACACTTAGGTCTCTGGGGCACGATGTCATCACCATAGCCTCCGACGTCGGACTCAGGGTGATAGAGTACGAGCTTGGCATTGAGTTCCGGCCGGACTACGGGGAAATGGACCTCTTCGCCCCGGTAGCATCGGGTTCCAGCCCCTTCGACGCCATGGTGATAGCTCCCTGCTCCATGAAAACACTGGCAGCAATAGCAAACGGCTACGCCGACAACCTGATAACCAGAACTGCGGACGTCGCCCTCAAAGAACGCCGGAAGCTTGTGCTGCTCGTCAGGGAAACTCCACTGAGTTTGGTTCACCTCCGGAACATGATGAAGGTCGCACAGGCCGGTGCAGTTGTTATGCCGGCATCTCCAGGATTTTACACAAAACCTAAAACATTGGAGGATATAACAAACTTTATAATCGGTAAAATCCTAGATATCATTGGAGTTAAACATAACATATACCCACGGTGGGGGAGTGATGGTGTCCCAACTTGACGACCTTGATCGGGCTATACTAAGACTGCTCAAAGAGGACGCCCGATTGACCATATCCGATATAGCCGAGCACCTGCAAAGGCCCGAGTCAACCATACATTTCAGGATCAAGAAACTCCAAGAACGGGGGGTTATAGATAAGTACACCATAATCCTTGGAAGGGATCTCTGGCCCAGGGACCTTGCCATCGTATATATCCAGACTGAAACCCCGATAATAGAAGACTTCCTTGAGAAGTACGTTAACCACATCATGAAAACGCTCTCCCTTCTGCCAAACGTTCTCGCCGTCGCACGCAGTGGGAAGGACGGATTGATTGCCCTAATAGGAGAGGGGGACCGCGAGAAGCTGGATCATTTTATAGATGACACGATAAGAGTGTTGCCGACCCTCAAGCGTGTTGAGGTGTTCTACCTCGACGGGTTCACCAAGGGCAGGGATCTGGTAGGATTCTTGGTAGGTGTCTGAATGGAGGTTGAGGTTAAATTCAGGGTAGACTTCAACAGTGTCATGAGAAGGATAGAGAGAATAGGCGCCGAGTTCGTTCATGAGGAGATCCAGGAGGACCTGTACTTTCTCCTTCCGTATCCCCAGCTTCTCCGTGTCCGCCGGATATCAAATTTAGGTCGCTCTTTTCTGACGTATAAGCTCATCAAGGATCCAGGACAGAACGAGGAATTCGACGAGATTGAGGTGGAGGTCTCCGACTTCGAAACCACCGTTGAGATCCTCAGGAGACTGGGATACGAGGAGGACGTATGGGTTAAGAAATACCGCAGGGTCTATAGGCTTGGTGACGTAACCTTTGAGCTCAACCGTGTGGAGAACTTAGGGGACTTCCTTGACATTGAGGTCATTACCGAGGACGTCGCGGAGGCCAAGAGAAAGATATGGGAGACCGCTGAAATGCTCGGGCTCAGTAGAGCGGATGTGGAGCCGAGGCTGTACCAGGAGCTCATGAGGTTGTGAGCATCGGTCCCCCGGTAACGGGCCGTTTGATCTTCTCTGGAGATGCCAAAAGGTAGTAGGGGCGGACCCCGCGAAGCTAGGGTCACTTCGCGGTGGCCACGATCTTTATCACGTCGTTGAACTCCAGCCTGTAGTCGTCCCCAACGCGCCTGTGTGTCTTTGCGTTTACGGCGTACAGGAAGGTTCGGCCGAGATCCGTATGGACCTTAAACGCCAGGTCCCTTGGCGTTGAACCTTCCGGGAGAAGGTGAACGTGAGGTAGGACGTTCCCAAACCCATCCGTCAGCTTGTGTTCATCCTCGACTGGATACACTGGAATAAGTTTGAGGAGCTCAAAGGTGGCCCTGTTTATAACGTTCTGGACGCCAGTGGAACCAAACCTCTCAAGAACCCTCTCCCGTATCAGTTCCAAGGCTTTCTCCTGCTTGGGACTCATGCTCTTAAGGATCTCAAAGTCGCCCGAGCCGGGGATGTAGTCTATGAAACCGGCCTTTGCCGCCTTCCTCAGGGTGAGCTCCGCGGCGGAACTGGTTGGAACCACTATATATCCCCTGCTCTTTCCCTTTTTTACGAGACGCTCTATCTGGGCGTCCGCGGCGGCATCGGCTTTGTTAGCGGCAATTATTATGGGCTTGTTGGTTCTCCTCAGCTCCCTGACGAAGGTCATTATGTCCTCATCGCTCCATTTCGTAGGATCATCCGGAAGTCCAACACTGTGAAGGGCCTCCCAGACGTCTTCCTCGTCCACACCTATTCCGGTGAGGTGGTCGGCTATCGCCTGTGCCAGCTTCAGGTGTTGAAGTTTTATCCTCTTCGAGAACTTGTCCCAGCCCCTCTTTAGTATACCGAATACCCAGAAGTTTATCTCCCGCTCAAGGAACTCTATATCTTCAACGGGGTCGTGGTGGTCGGTTGGGTTCCCCTCGACGTCCGTTTTGCCCGTTGCGTCGACAACGTGAATCAGGGCAGATGCCATTCTAAGGTCGTCGAGGAACTTGTTCCCCAGCCCCTTCCCCTCATGGGCCCCCGGCACGAGGCCGGCGACGTCTATCATCTTTATCGGGATCATAGCCAGTTCCGACCGGTACTCGTAATTTTGCGGATCTGGTTTACAACCGAGTTCCTTGCAGGGGTGTCCTGTTATTGCATAGGTAACCCCGACGTTGGCGTCTATGGTAGTGAACGGATAGTTGGCGATGTCAACATCAACTAGGGTTGCGGCCGAGAAGAAGGTCGATTTTCCAACGTTCGGTTTTCCGACTACTCCTATCTCCATCCATTTCACCATCTCAATTTCAATGCTATGGTTTTAAGGGGTTGCGGTTTCCGAAAACTATAACTTCCCCTTCGCCCTAATTCTTTCGGTGGGTCTTATGAGGATATACACCCTTGTCGAAGATTATTCGGGCTATGAGAGTCCCTTCCTTGCGCAGCATGGCATCAGCTTTCTTATCGAGGCCAGAGGAAGGCGGATACTCTTCGATACCGGCCAGAGCGCCGAACCCCTCCTTCACAACATGGAACTGCTCGAACTTGAACCCAGGAACGTGGACTACGTCTTTCTCTCCCACTGCCATTACGACCACACGGGGGGCCTGAAAGGAGTTCTGGAGAGCATCGGGAGGAGGGTACCGGTAATAGCACATCCCGATATCTTCCGTCCTCATTTCATCACAGAACCCTATCTAAGAAGCGTTGGGATTCCGTTCAGGAGGTCCGAGATCGAGGAGCTGGGCGAGCTCATCCTCACCCCAGAACCCCTCGAGATTATCAACGGTACTATCTACTCTACCGGGGAAGTTCGGGAACGTGAGGGGTTTGAGGAGTCCGAGCTCACTGTTTACACCCTTCAGAACGGCAGGCTCGTACGGGACAGCCTTATGGACGATATGAGCCTGGTCATTAGGGGCCCCGACGGATTGGTGGTGGTCAGTGGATGCTCTCACGCTGGGATAGTGAGCATAGTCAGGCACGCCATTAAGATGACGGGAGAACGGCACGTGAAAGCCGTCGTTGGTGGGTTCCACCTAATAAACGCTGGAAGAGCACGGATAGAGAGAACCGTGAAGGCTTTCCTGGAGATGGGTGTTGAACAGGTTTACACCGGCCACTGCACGGGCCTTCGGGCTGAGGCTGCGTTCATGGACGCCTACGGAAAGGGATTCCACAAGCTCCATTCCGGCATGGTCATTGACCTCGGGTGATCCCCATGGAGAACCCCCCAATAACCATAATGGCCTATTCAAAGGACTCTTTCATGAGCAGGAAGGTGGCCGGCCCGGAATCCGCTCTCCAGTTCAAAGAATATCCTACAGTCTGGATAAACATAACCGGCTTCTCCGCCATTCCAAAACTGGAAAAACTCCTCGACCTCAGGGGATTCCCATCGAGGCTCAGCTCCCGTCCCACGGCGCATCCCCGTGTCGTCATCTTCCCGGACTACGCTTTTATCCTAATCTACCAGGTGTACGAGACTCAGGGAGGTCTTAGAAGGGAGAAGACGGCACTTATCCTGAGGGACAACTTCGTTATTACAGTTCAGGAACGTGAGGGGGACGTCTTCGATCCCGTGAGAGAGGGCATCCGTCAGGGGGAAGGACTCTTCCGTGAGCGCGGTTCGGACTACCTTCTTTTTGCCCTCCTGGAGGCTGTGATTGGGAATTACGTGCCGATAATTGAGAGGATAAGCTCCCAGATGGAGGAGCTCGAGGGACGGATTCTGGAGAAACCCGATGCGGGGCTCCTGCGCCGTATCCACGGCCTTCGGCGCGATATACTCTTCATGAGACGCACAATATTTCCCCTACTTGAGGCCTTCAGGAAGCTCCGGCTTGAGGGTGGCTCCTTCTTCCGCGGGGATGGTGCCAAGCTCATGGAGGAACTGCACGAGCACGTGGCCGAAGTTCTCGATATACTTGAGGGACAGAGGGAACTCGCCAACAGCCTGGTGGAGCTGTACTATTCCACGCTTTCGACGAAAACCAATGACATAATAAGGATACTGACGGTGATCTCTACGATCTTCATCCCGCTGACCTTCATAACAGGAGTTTACGGCATGAACTTCGGGTACATGCCGGAGCTTCACTGGCACTACGGCTACCCAGCGGTTCTGCTTGGGATGCTCGGAATCAGTCTGACCATGCTGGGCTACTTCAGGAATAAGGGGTGGATTTAGAAGTCCTCAATTCCCAGTGCAAGCCTCACAGCCCTCTCAGCTATTACGCCCATTGGATCCACAAGGGGCACCCTAAGGTCCCCGGGCTTCAGCACCAGACTGACCTCGGTGCAGCCTGCTATTATAGCTTCACTCCGCCTTTCCAGCCGTTTTGCAACGGTTAGAATCAGCTCACGCCCCTTTGTAAGGTCACCGGCTTTGACACCGTCGTAGATGCCCTCCATAACCATCGCCTGATACTTCTTCGATGGAAGGGCTATTTGAACGCCGTGCTTTAACAGCGCCCTGTGGTACACCAGTCCTTTCACGGTTCCGTCAGTAGCGAGCAGGCCAACCTTCCGGATGCCCATTTCTTTAACCCTCTCAGCAGTCTCCTCCACCATGCTGACGAGGGGGATGCCTATACCCCTCCGTACGGTCTCGGCAAAGAAGTGGGCGGTGTTGCACGGCATTATTATGAAGTCCGCTCCACATTCCTCGAGCTTCTTTGCAGCGGCCAGGAGCTCCGGTCGGGGATCCTCACCCCTACCGAGGATGAAGTCCGTCCTGTCAGGTATCTTTGAATCGTTGTAGATGAGCACTCGGGGATGATCCTGATCCCGCTTTGCGGGGGTTTTTTCTATTATTCTCCTGAACAGGTCTGCAGTCGCCAAGGGTCCCATACCACCCAGGATACCAATCACGCGCTCGGGCATGTCCGCACCTTCGGGTGAATGCTATTTAGAAAACACGTCCGTAGTATTTAACGGTTTGGGGGCAAACTCTTAGGTTCGAGCCCTCAGTTCGGTTCCCCTTTCAATAGTTATCATCATAAGGAGCAAAACAGAGGCGAAGTAAAGGAAGCTTGAAAAAACACGGAAACCAAGAACAAGGGCGACCACTCCTAAGAGTGCAAAACCGCTCGAAAGTGCAAGAGGTTCTGCTACCCCTTCTCCAGCAACTTCGGGGTGTAAATAGACTTTAGCCATCATAACCGAGAGAAATAGAAGGGTACCTACACGGAAATATGAGACATCCCCTTTTATATCAACGATCAGGGAGGTAATGATGACGATCAAACCAAACGTGATATATGAGAACCTTTTACTACCGCTCCTCCTGAGAAACTTTTCTGGTATGGTCATAAAGATCAGCATCGCAAGGAACTCTAAAACCTCAAGATGGATTCCTAGGAAAAGCTGGACGGTTGAGCTACTTAAAAAAGTGAGACCTGCAAGTAGGGCAGGATAAAAACCCCCTACAATCGAGTTTTTCCCCTTAAAAAATCCAATGATCAGGATGACACCGAGTATCAAATCGGGGAGTTCATAGATAGCTGGACACTCCATTACAGCCACCTCGAGAGAATCCAATGTACCATCACCACGGAATAGAGCCACATTAAAAGGGCCGAGAGGTACAGTAACATAATCCAGTAATGGGGGCACGTGGCTGATTTCTCTATTCCATAATATCTGACCCATGAATGAAGGACTAGGATCCAGGATGCTAGGCGGAGCATGCATCTGCCAAGCGGCATGTTGATCCGGAGGGATAAGGGGATCTTTATCATCAGCATCATTAATATTAAGGTTCCAACAACCAGAGTGCCCCAGACAAATCCTCTAAGTTGAGAAGCAGTGAACTGCGAATACAGGACAATGGAAGCACTGATGATCCCTGCCTGGAGCAGGGTCTCTCTATCCGCGAAAAGGTAGCCCATTCTGGAGAAAGGGAACACTAGCAGGGAAGCCCCGATAAAAGAGATGAGGACTGGAAGAAATATCCAAGGCCAGTATGGAGAGGTTATCCCTTTCACACTGGTTATTGAGCTCCCCATGATCAGTAGCACCGCGCCGGTTAACTGGGTAGCCTCAAGATACCTGCTATGGACGGTATAGACGTTAAGCTTATGAAAGAGACCGATAGTGTACGCTACCCCGCATGCCAAGATAGAGCCCATTAGAAGAATAATGAGTGAATACTCATTCAAGGGGCTCACCTATATCCGCGTTCCCGTTTTTAACATCCAGTGTGTAAAATCCTGTGATATTGTTGGGTGATTTTTTAATCCTTATCCCCCGCTTTATATGAAATCCTTCCAGGACCTCGATGATATCAATCACATACGTCGAGAGCTCCTCAAACATTGCCAGGGTTCTGTCGTCAATGAGACGCTTGTCGATTATCGTCACAAGCACAAAATCATGGGAGATTGCGATATCAGCGAGTTCTAGGAGGAAACGGTACACCGTGATCGGGGGGTGAAAAATAAGCAACGGTTGAAGGAAGAGCACTCCAATGAGCTGTTGATGAGGTAGTTCCTTCATAAGATGTGTTACTCTGAAGAGTTCTTGCGGCCCAAAATCCTTCCCGAGGGTTAAATACTTGCTGTTTTCAAGCCCAGGCACCCTCTTGAGTTGCTTCTCTAGTCTGGATGTTACAAGGATGACTTTGCCGCCGCTGTTCTTCTTAAGTGCCTGTATAACAATGCTTATTCCAAGGTCGCCGACGGTGGATATAAGGATGAGAGCACCGGGTTTAATATCGCCCAGCAGCTTGTCGAGTTTGGGGATGCCAAGTTTCAATACTCCTCCCCCATAAAAAGGGACTCGTTGTGATAAACCTCTACCCCCCTGTTTGTTATCCTATACGGCCGTATCTCCTCGTCAAAGGAGCTTCCTCTGAACTTGCTTATACCTATCCCTCGTAGAACCTTACCGCGCTCAACAAACTTGAAAAGCTCAATAACCCCATTCGCCAGATACTCTTCGACACCAACCTCGTCGCTCTCCATTGTCAAGATAATAGTTGCGTCGTTTGAGATGAGGGTGTTAACGAACAGTAGGAACGTCTTTCTGTAAGCGGCTTCGTTGTTAAGGATAACCCGGACCATTGTTATCGGATCAATCACGATCCGTGTGTATCGCTCTTCTTTGAGGATGTCTTTTATGCCCGCTATAAGCTTATCAAAACTAATACCGAACTCCATGTACCGAATATCTCCCAGTATGTTTGTCTTTGTCCCAGTTGGAGTCGCATCTATTATCTTAAGGTTGGGGTGTTCCACGTTAAACCCAAACTTACCCATGTCAGTTTTTATGTGCGCCGCGGGTTCTTCCATGGTTATATACAGGGCTCCCTCTCCCTTTCTAACGCCCTCCATCAAAAAATGCATAGATAGGGTTGTCTTTCCCATACCCGGACCCCCTTTGACTAGGTATATTCTCCCAGGAATAAGGCCTCCGTGGAGCATTTTATCGAGTCCGGGCACCCCGATAGAAATCCGTCCCATATTATCCCACCGGTGGGGAATATACTTTGGATCTATATAAAGATTACCTGTTCTAATTTCCATGGTTTTAGAATAATCTCAGACAATATCCCACAGTTGAATTGATAATAATCACAATTTGTAAAGGGGGTGATACACGTGCCAACTCCCTGCCCCCTGACTGTAAAAGATGCAAAAAGTAAAAGCTCATTCTCCGTCTGTCTCCCTGATGAGAACCAGCACGCTCACCGGAGGGACGCTTATTCTCCCTTTAATGGAGCCTTCGACAGTGGGCCAGACCTCCTTCCAGGTTCCTGCCGGAAGTTTGATTGGAGTTGCGTTGTTTCCATTGTTCGCGATGACGAGCGCCTCGTTCCTGTGTCCCCTGAAAAACGCCAGGACCCCGCCTTTGGCCGTGTAAAACTCTATCTTGCTGCTGGTCAGTGCGGGAACGCTTTCCCTCAGTTTCGCCAGTTTCCGGTAGTGGTCGACCAGGCTCCAGTTGCACTTGTCCCACTGGAGGGGATACCGCTGCTCATCGTAGTGGTTCTTGTTTCCAAGGAAGCCACACTCGTCACCCTGGAACGTTACCGGCATTCCGGGGATGGTGTAGAGCAGTGTCGAGAGAAGCTTCAGCCGTTT